>NZ_WMEU01000004.1:300000-488724 GCF_009856295.1 Pontibacillus yanchengensis
TTCACTTATGGCAATAAATCCTAATAGAATAGAAGTTTGCCCCGTTACACGAAGGTCTGGACTAAATACGCGACGGCCGACTAGATAGCGGTCTAATACAGTAGCCAAACCAAGTCCGATAGGTGGAATAACAATGGATAACACACGTGCTGTTAAAGGAAAGATGTCATCGGAAGCTAGTCCAATTGCAATCGCACCGGCAGCCTTGTTAATTGGTCCGCCTAAATCAAACGCTGTAGCTGCAGCAATCACAGTGGATAATACAATTTCACCGGAGGACTGAGCAGATTCAATGAAGTTACGTAAAGCTAGATTCATGCCACCAAACACTGGATCAACAATATAGAAATTTAGTAGAAAAATAGATAGAACACTGATAGCTGGTATAATCAGCATAGGCTTCATAGCTTGGAAGTTTTTATTGAGCTTAATTTTCTCATTAAGGAACTTAGATATATAACCAGCAGCTAGTCCGAGAATTAAAGCTCCGAAGAATCCTGATGCAACGCCTTCTTCAATTCCCCAAAAACGGTAATGAATACCAGCAGCAAAAATACCACCAATAAAACCAGAAACAATTCCTACACGATCAGCTAACGCATATGCTGTAAATGCAGCAAATATAGGGTACATAAATTGGAAAATCATATAACCAAATTTATCTAGATGGTGTAGAATTACAAATAATTCATTAGAGTGATTAGCAAATCGTTCTGCATCATTAATGTCATTTACTAATCCAAACGGCATGGACCCTAGCTTGGCAATTCCCATCATTAAACCTGCTGCGACAATGACGGGGATCATGTAGGAGATACCAGTTAAGATGGCTTGTCCCATCTCAGCAAGAACACCTTGTTTTTTCTGGTTGGATGATGCTGAATCAGATGAAGCTTCGCCTTCTTGTACAGTACCATCCGGATTGTTTAAAGCCCGGTCTAAGATTTCTTCACCGTTACTAAGAGGGTCAGCAACCCTTACTTGAACATAAGGTAATCCTGCAAAACGTTCTTTTTCTTTTGGTGCTATATCCGTTGCAAAAACAACGGCATCTGCCTCTTTAATGACTGATGAAGAGTGCTCGTCCTCTAGTCCATTTGCTCCTTGCTTTTCGGAAACGACTTTTATACCTTTTTTTCGTCCGGCTTGTTCCATTGCTTCAGCAGCCATATACGTATGGGCTATACCAGCTGCACAAGCTGTAACAACAAGCACGGTTTTATCATAATCTTGTTCTTCTGTAGATGGTTGGTTGCTCGTTTGATCTAGTGCAGTAATAAATTCTTTTGCGCTATTAGCTTGCATAAGCCGTTGATAATAATCGTGGTCCATTAAACGGGTACTTAATTCAGCTAGAAGATTTAGGTGCGTAGAGCCAGATTCTGTGTTTGGTATCGCAAGTAAAAACACAAGCTCAACTTTGTTATTTGGATCAATACTTTCCCAGTCTTCGACAGGATTTTGAAGTCTTCCTACAGCAAATTTAGCTTCTTTTACAGCATCTGATTTACCGTGGGGAATGGCTAAACCTGACTCCATTCCTGTTGCAGATACGTTTTCTCTCTCTAAGACTGCTTGATAATAATCCTCTTTAGAGGAGAGGGCTCCTTCTTGATAAAGTGCTTCCGTTAATTCCCAAATGACTTCTTCCTTTTTTGTTGAAGTAATGTCAAAAGTTATTAAGGAGCTACTTGTCATCTCTTTTAATTCCATGTTGGTTCACCCCACTTATATTTATCTTTCGTGAAAACCTTTTCTAAAATCGCTTACATATAGTTGTATCATAGAAAAATGGGTTGTGAATGTACACTCTATGTACATTTGTACTTTCTGTCTTATTGAAGAAGATTTAAGCTTGAATGAATTGTGATATAATGCTTCTAGAAATACGCCGAGAGAGAGGGTATGTATGGGAGCATTAATTGATTACTTTGCCAAGGAGATCCAGAAGCTAACACACGCTGAAAAGCATGTTTTATATTATATAGAATCAAATATAGAACAATCGAAACATCTCTCTCTTACCAAGATGGCTTCACTCAATACAGTTAGCACGACAACTGTTGTACGGATGTGTCATAAACTAGGGTTAGAGGGATTTGCAGAACTGAAATACATGTTACGGCATTTCGAATATGAATCTCTGCCACAAGAACAAGATACAATGAATCGTTATGAAAATGATATGCATCAGTTATTTTCTTCGCTTGACACGGAACACATTGACAATATTAGTTCGAAGATGATTGATGCTAATCGCATCATTATTGTAGCAGTTGGTCTATCCAAAACGTTAGGTGAATATTTTAGTAAACGACTAATGCAAGTGAACACGAATTCTTCTTACGTCTATGAATCCCATATGATTGATTTACTGCCAAATTGGGTCAACAAAACAGATTTTGTTATCTTCGTATCCTCAAGTGGTGAAACAGATACACTCATTCATGTAGCAGATAAATTAAACCATCAGGATATGCAGTCTTTAGCGATTACCAATTCTCCAGAGAGTACACTAAATTCACTCACCCGTTTTAACATTAGTGCACACGTACAGCGAGTTACATACGCCGGTTACGATTTGTCAGCAAGGTCGACTTTAATGATTCTTATGGATGTACTATTTGAGCGATATTTAAAGCAGAAACTACGGAAAGAAAAAACGTGATTCCCAAAAAAGGGTGACATGATGCAATTTCTAACTAAGCTACTCCATTTTGGCTATCAACAAGCTTTATCCTCTATATTTCCAGTGGTTATTTTTTTAACACTTGCTGGTACCAAAGTTATTAGTGTACCTGGATTGCCAAGGTATGACCTTATACTACTAGTGTGCTTACTAGCACAAATTATCATGGTGAAAACAGGGTTGGAAACAATAGATGAACTAAAAGTGATAACGCTTTTTCATATCTTTGGGCTTGTATTAGAACTCTATAAAGTACATATGGGATCATGGGCGTATCCGGATTTTGCCTATACAAAAATAGCGGGAGTGCCACTGTATAGTGGTTTTATGTACGCGAGTGTAGCGAGTTATTTGGTTCAGGCATGGAGAAGGCTAGACGTGACGATTGTGCGTTGGCCTAACGCGTATTGGACTGTTCTTCTTGGTGCACTAATATATATTAATTTCTTTTCCCATCATTTTGTGTATGATATACGCTGGGTGCTAACAGGAGCGTTATTAGTTATTTTTTTACGAACGATGGTGTACTTTACGGTGGATCACGAGCGATTTAAGATGCCGTTAACCTTATCGTTTTTTCTCATTGGTTTCTTTATCTGGATTGCTGAAAACATATCGACATTGTTAGATGGCTATCGATATCCTAATCAGGGCGATACATGGGAAATTGTCCACATTGGTAAAATTAGTTCATGGTTTTTGCTCGTTGTCGTGAGCTTTATTATTGTGGCTCAGCTTAAAAGAGTGAAGGGAGAAGGGTTTGCAGATCGGACCGTTCCACATGTTGAAGATAGGAATATAGGGCATTAGAAAATTTTTCATTCCACATGAAACGTGAATGTTTCTTCATCGTATAGAAATAGAAACATGTTGGGGAGGAGTATCATGCCTACTATCTATTTCACAGGTTCCCTTTTCTCAGCAGGGGTGACAGAGATTTATAATGAAGGCAAGGATCATATAGGATATTTAGATTTGAAGAGTGCTTTCACATCAAGTTTAGATATACTGAATACAAAAGAAGAGATTACGCTTTCTGGTGGATTTCGGTTTTTTTCAAGAACTTGGGTAATCTCTCAACCGACAGAAGAAGTGGGAGAGGTGAAACAGCGTTTTTCCTTCTTCGCAAAAAAATTTGAGTATGAGGCGTTTGGAAGAGGATTCTATACAATTGAGTCAGAAGCTTTTTCTAGACAATATGAAATCTATGATGAGCAAGAGCAAGTTGTAGCTCAATTTAATAGAACGGATGGCTTCTTTGAATCAGCCGCTGCCGCTTTTTGTTTAACCAATCATTCCTCTGCGCTTTCGGAGGATGAATTAAACGCGGTGATTATGGGTGTGAATATGATACAAAAACGCAACTCTAGTGGCGGTGCAGCAGGTGCCGCAGCGACTTAAAAATAGTAGTTGACTTATTCTACTTTTAACAGTATGATGAAGATAATCAAATAAACGTATTCTTCCTAAAGGGGAGTAGCTATACAATAAAGTCGTCATTGCGAGAGAAATCTCCGGCTTTATTGGCAACAGATCATGTTGTTAGCAAGACCTTTACACCACTCGTGTAAAGGTCTTTTTTAATGGCCTTTACCATCTGCGTAAAGGTCATTTTTTTAAGAGGAAGTTCGATTAAGATCGCTGCATCGTGCAGCAACATCGAACCAACCCACGTCCTGTGGGCCGCAGTTTGTACGTCGCTAGCATGGCGCTTGCGCTTTTCTTGTAGAGTGGGAGTACGGAAGAAGGAAAAGGGGAGAATGGATAATGGAATTACAGCTACTAATGGAGTATGGTTGGGTATTATTAGTATTAGTGATGCTTGAAGGGGTATTGGCAGCAGATAATGCGTTAGTGATGGCTGTAATGGTCAAGCACTTACCTGAAGAAAAACGTAAGAAAGCTCTGTTTTATGGTTTAGCCGGAGCATTTATTTTACGTTTTGGTTCGCTATTCGTAATCACGTTGTTAATTGATATATGGCAGGTCCAGGCAATCGGAGCAGCTTATCTACTATTCATTTCTATCAATCATCTTGTAAAAAGATATAAAAAGGATGATGAAGAGGAAGAAGAAGAAGCTGAAGGAGCAGTACCTAAAAGAGGAAAAGGGTTTTGGGCTACGGTATTGAAAGTAGAATTAGCTGATATGGCATTTGCTGTAGATTCTATCTTAGCTGCAGTAGCACTTGCTGTATCCTTACCAGCTACAGGATTGCCTAATATCGGAAGTCTGGATGGTGGACAATTCCTAGTTGTATTACTAGGTGGAATTATTGGAATTGTCATCATGCGATTTGCGGCTCATAAGTTTGTAGCATTATTAAAGCAAAAACCAGGCTTGGAAACAGCAGCATTCGTGATCGTAGGTTGGGTAGGAGTAAAGTTAACGGTTCATGTACTTGCGCACCCTTCCTTGCATGTTTTACCTCATCATTTCGCTGAATCATGGATTTGGAAAGTTGTATTCTACTCAGTGCTTGTAATGATTGCCGTAACAGGTTGGTTTTTCACGGGTAAACAAAAAACGAATCAACAATATAGTGCAGAAGTATAAGCGGGAGTGTTCGTTATGTCGACAAAAGAGACAATTCGAAACAAAGTGTGGGAGAGGTTAGAAACGGAAAAGGCAGCTCGTTTTCCTTTTCCGGTAAAGGGACGTATCCCTAATTTCAAAGGAGCGGAAGCAGCTGCAGAATTTGTGACCTACCTTGATGCGTACCTACAAGCAAAAGTCATCAAGGTTAATCCAGATTCTCCACAGTTACCTTTACGAGCGCAGGTTCTAAAAGATGGAAAAACCCTTCTGATTCCAACTCCTAGGCTTAAGGCTGGGTTTATTCAAGTGAATCCAGATGATGTTCCAAAAGGTGAGAAGCGGAAAGCAGCTAGCTTAAAGCATATGAACGCATATGGTCATGAGATTCCTTTACAAGATATGCCTACTATCGATTTAATCGTCGTTGGATCTGTAGCCATTCATCAAGATGGTCGTCGACTAGGGAAGGGAGAAGGGTATGCAGATCGAGAGTATGCAATCATTCGAGAACTGGATAACCCTTCAGTGCCAGTTGTAACAACCATTCATTCCTTACAACTGGTCGAAGATGACTTTCCGAGGGATCCTTATGATGTAACGGTTGATTATATTGCGACAGAACAAGAAATGATCACAGTAGAGAATCCATACGAAAAACCGTCAGGGATTCTATGGGAAGAAGTGACTTCAGAACAGAAGGAAGAGATGCCTGTTCTACAGGATATATGGGACTTGAAATATAGTAATGAGTGAGAGGCTATACTGGGTGTAGTCTCTTTTTATGTTCTTTATCCTATGGATGGTGGAGGTTTGATTAAAACCGCTGCGAAGATTTGGGGTGGTCGCTCCAGATTTCGAAATCTCGCCCCTATTTTTTAAAGGCGGTCCTGTTTTGATTCTCGCACTAAAGGTCGCTCCAGAGACGCGCAACATAGAACTTATCCATACCATCTCTATTATATTTTCTGTAAGCTAGTCAACAATAAAGAACATATATTAGCTAAAAGTGGTAAAATATTCTGTTACAGAATAACTAAGGTTTTAAGTATAATGGATTAAAGGAAAGATAATAGGAGGAGGGATAACGATGGGAAAAGCAACAGATAATCGCGCATCGCAGATTAACTATCTAAAAAACAGAATGAATATGCTTCAGCAGGTTGTTGATTCGATGGAAGCAGAATCAGTGGGTCCAGATGACATGGATCAATTGTTACATATGATGCATGAACTTGAGGGGAAAATTGAACGGTTTAAGAAAGATTGGCAGGATGGCTACTCATGAATGAACTGAAATCGATTCTACTTGCAATTTGGATTCTATTTATCAGTTATGCCCTTTTCTTAGCCCCAATCAATGAAGGAGATTACAGTTTTCTCAATCAAATGTTTTCCCTTCAATATACGGACCCTTTACTGATTAGTGTATTTACCCTACTAGGCATATGGCCAATTGTCTATTGTATCTTGCTTTTAGAGAATGATCGAGCTTCCATAAAAGCATGGCCTTTTGCGTTGGGTTCATTTGTATTAGGTGCATTCAGCCTTTTACCATACTTTGTATTTCATATTGAAAAACGCAGAGTAAAAAACCGTACACCTAAACAAGTACAAGCCATTCTGTCTAATCGCGGACTTTATATTTTATTATTACTTCTAACGATTTTGGTTATGGCTTTTGGTATTTATTTTGGTAATGTCCAAGTCTATGCACAGGCCTTTATGCAATCACGTTTTGTACATGTAATGACCATTGATTTTGCAGTACTGACTTTGTTATCCATGCTTGGTATAGCTCACCATGCCTACTATCTTCATGAACGTTCTAAGCGGTTGTGGTGGCTAGGAATTATTCCAATTATTGGAGCTCTACTTTATTTATTAATTACCGATGCCAGACAGAGAGAAGCAGAGGAATAAAGAAAAGCGGAAGCGCCTGTTTAGCTTGCCCACAGGACGTGGGTTGGTTCGATGTGCTACGTGATGTAGCGGTTTTAATCGAACTTCCTTTGAGTCCGTATGAGATAAAGGAAATACGGAGAGCGATAGCGATCCGATGTTGACTTATCATAAGGAGGACCAGGAAGTTTGCTAGTCGCTGGAGCTAGACAGGTAAGAGCCGAAATCTATACTTTTCTTTGCTTTAGACGAAAAAACGCTTGTAAGGGAGAAAACTTTCCCCCAACAAGCGTTTTATTTTTGCTCCAAATATCTTTGATCCTTCAAGAATAGCTTCCAGAAGAGAATAAAAGCCGGAACTAATATAGATAAGCCAACGATGTAGCCAATTAGTAGTTGATAGAACATATTGGTATTCGTGAATCCTGCTTCAATCGTTAGGTGTGGGTACACCATATACGGAAGGTGGGCGGAACCATAAGCATAAATGGCAAATCCATATTGTAGAATAACGAAGATTACGGCTGCCCTTGTATAGCCTGTTTTTCCGTTTTTTTGTTTGAAGAACAGCAAGGAGTAGCCAATTGCAAATAGAGCGATTGACATGCCGAAGCCATACAAGTTATCTTGAACGTTTTCGACTAACCAAGAGGCTTCTGGCGGCATTGTGAAAATGGTCAATACCGCGATAGCTAGCGTAAGAGGCCCTAGCCAAATCGCTTGTTTGCGATAAGTGTTAAAAGCAGAGTAATCGTTTGCTTCTCTAGCGTAGTCGGTAAGAAACAAGGCTGATAAAAAAAGTTCCGTACTAAGTCCAAAGGCAATATGCATGTATGTCGTTGGACTAGTTAATAGCTTTCCATACAACAACTGAGGATAACCATTTTCTATTTCAACAAATCCTCCTAGTGTGATAGGCAATATACTAACCAACAGAGCGGGGATAAGCAGTCCGGTTATACCAGATGTAATGCGTAATACATTTTGAAACTTGTTCGCATAATGAGAAAACATCATAAATGTGGTACGGATAGTGAGAAGAATCAACCCTAATCCAACAGGAACAAGTAATAATGTACCTAGCATAGATGTAGCAAAAGGGAAGAAGCTGACCAGTGTCACAACGAATAAAACGAGAAATACGTTCGTGACTTCCCAGGTGGGCGACAAAAAGCGATTGGCAATGGTTGAAGCGTTCGTATGTTCCTTTTTGCCATAAACCAATGCCCAAAAGCCAGCACCAAAATCCAATGAGCCTAGCATCGAGTACACAAATAAAAAGCTCCATAAAATCGTTACCGCGATTAAATACTCTTCCATAATCGACTACACCTCGCTTTGGGCTAGTTCGTATTGAACTGGATGCCGTTTGAAATAAAAGATGAGCATAAAAGCGGTCACAACTAATAAAACAGCATACAAGGAAATGAATAAAACAAACAGCAAACCGACGTTCTCAGACTGAGTGGCTGCGTCAGTTGTTTTTAGTACATTGACGATGGTGTAAGGTTGTCGGCCAATACAGCTAAAACACCAACCAGCCTCGATTGCAATCATCGCCAAAGGACCACCACCTACAAACAAAGCTAGCATCCACCCTGGGAGGGGTTTTTTCAGTCCCCATCGCCAAATGATTGCTAAAAACGCCAGTCCCATAAGCATCGAGCCAATCCCTACCATGACATTGAATAGTGTATGGACATATAAAGGTGGCCATAATTCTTCCGGATACTCATTTAAACCTTTTACCTCGGTATCCAATCGATTTCCCGCTAGGAAGCTTAACGCATATGGAACCTCAATGGCGTATTTTACTTCCTGTTCCTCACGAGACGTCCAACCTCCAACACTTAAAGGAGCGTATCTTGTTGTTTCAAACAACCCTTCTGCTGCTGCTAATTTTCTAGGGTTATAATCATGTAGCATTTGTGCTGTCTCATGCCCATTAATAGCTGTAAGGAGTGACATGACAGCTCCTAAATAAATAGCGATGGTAAGGCTTTTCTTATGATACGTACGTTCTTCACTTGACAATCCTTTACGTAGCAGACGCGCTGCTGCTAACGATGCGATGATAAAGGCAACCGTCATATAGGCAGAAACAGAAACATGCAAAGCTGTTATGAAAAAGCTAGGGTTGAAGAAAGCTGCCCAAGGATCGACATTAGTGATCTCTCCAGACTCTGTCATCTCAAAGCCAGCAGGAGTGTTCATCCAAGCATGAGCATCTGTTATCAATATCGCAGATCCTACAGCACCAATGGCTACAGAGACTATGCTCACAAGTCGCAGCCAGGTAGGAAGTCGGTCAGCAGCATATAAGTAAATCGACATAAATACGGCCTCAATGAGAAAGGCGAAAATTTCAATCTGGAAAGGTAACGCAATGACCTGTCCTACCATCTCCATAAATCCTGGGAATAATAACGACAGTAGAACACCGACAATGGTTCCTGATGCAATGGCTACTGCCAGTAAAATGGCAAACCCTTTCGTCCATCGTTTTGCCATAATGGAATAATCTTCGTCCTTTTTTATTAGATACATCACTTCTGCAATGATGATCATGAGTGGAATGCCCACTCCAAGCGTAGCGTAAATAATGTGAAATCCAAGCGATGATCCAAACAACGCTCGAGCAAGTACGACAGTATCCAACATTTTTCACCTCGGTCTTTGTTTCATGTGAAACACATCTCCCCTATTTATCCCGAAAAAGGAAGAAATTATGCACTTTAATAGTGAAGTTAAAAGTGGGAGATTTTTTCTAAAAGACGATAATGTAAGAAGTGTTTTGGATAGAGATCAGATAAAGAAAAATAAAAGATTATTATGCTTAAATATGGGGTTTTGCTATGCTTAAAAGGGAATAATGATTTATAGAATTACATAGACATGAGGTGTGCGCATGACAAGATATATTCAATGTTTAATAGCGATTCTGATGCTTATCTTGACTGGATGTATGGGAGATGAAGGAGGCGAGTATGTAGCAAAAGATGCTGCAGCTAGTGAAAGAGAGAATAAGGAACTTAATCAAGAATCAATCGCCAAATTTACCATGGATGCTGAAGTGAGGAAGGCGATGGAAGACATGACTATAGATGATATGATTGCTCAAATGATGTATGTGGGTCTCAATGGGACTTCGCTGAGCCAAAAAGGGAAAGAGATGATAGCTTCTCAGCATGTAGGGGGCATCATTCTACTGGGACGAAATGTTACAGGGCATAAACAGCTCGATGCATATGTTTCTTCTATTAAACAGGCAAATCATGGGTATGATGTTCCTTTGTTTGTTGGTGTGGATGAGGAAGGTGGACGCGTTAGTCGTATTCCGAGCGCGCTTCGAAACATCCCCAGCAGTAAACAGATTGGCGATCAGAATAACCCGGATCTTTCCTATCAAGTTGGGGAACTCTTAGCTAAAAAAGTGAAGCAATATGGTTTTAATATGGATTTTGCGCCTGTTTTAGACATCAACAACAATCCAAATAACCCTGTTATTGGGGATCGTTCCTTTGGGGCAGAACCATCAAAAGTATCAGAGTTAGGGATTGCTACGATGAAAGGTATTGCCTCTGAAGGAGTGGTGCCGGTCGTGAAGCATTTCCCAGGTCACGGTGATACGTCGGTAGACTCCCACATAAATTTGCCGAAAATCAATAAAACACTCAATGAGCTTGATGACTTTGAACTGGTCCCATTCAAGAATGCAGTGGACGAAGGTGCTGACATGGTGATGGTCGCGCATATTCTTTTTCCTGAACTAGACCAGACGTATCCGGCAACACTATCAAAGTCTGTTATTACGGGTGTATTGCGAGAGAAATTGCAGTTTGATGGAGTAGTCATTACGGATGATATGACGATGGGTGCCATCTCAAATGAGTATGGAATGGAACAAGCGGCAGTATTGTCCATAAAAGCAGGTTCGGATATGGTGATGATTGCTAACCCTCAAGGCGATCAATATGAATCCGTTCAACAAACTATTAAGCAAACTGTGGAAAAAGGTGAGATTTCTAAGGAGTCCATTGAGAAGAGTGTAAGGCGAATCTTAGCGCTTAAACAGAAGTATAATTTGGATGAAAAGAGTGACTCTTCTCCTTCTCAAGAGGAGTTGAATAATCAAATTGAAGATGTGATTGGGAAGGTGAAATAAAGCGCGCTAATGATTGCTCTTTTTCCATATTTAAATTTTATATTAATTATAAAAAAGCTCAGATAACAATTTTTGTATCTGAGCTTTTTTAATATGGGAGTTATGCTTGGAGTCGGTCAAAGGTACGTAAGGAAATAAGCGCTCCTAATGTAAGGATACCGCTCCATTCTTTTTTTGCAACTTCCCATGTATCTATATATTCTGTCCATTCCCATGTTGGAGCAGAGTGACCGTTTTCTTCTAGTTTTTCTACAAAGAAATCTAGGTTATCTTCCACTTTGAACGAAGGAATGCCGAAATGGTTGGCTTCTGGTGTAGCGATGAACTTCAGTGGGAAAGGGGTGTACTTTTGCCAATTTTCTCGGTCAAGTTTAACGAGTGATTGAACAGCGCTCGTTAATTGGTTTTCTACTTTTTCCGTTCGTTGGGAAGGGACCATGGCCAGTAATCGTAAATAGCAATAGATTTCATGCTCTGATTCAAAATTCTCCATCTCTAATAAGTGTTGAACTGCTTGGTCCACCAGTTTTGGTACAGGTAGTACTTGGACGTATTCCTCAAATATATGAAGATAGCCAATAAGCTCCGCGCTTGGATTTCCCCAGTTAGCATCAATCCATGTCATCCCATTTTCTCGTACGGTCCACCAAAAAGCATGAGGGTAGTCGTTCACCTGTTCAGGAACAGCAAGCCATCCTTGTCGTTGTTCAATGAAAGCATATTCGAGATAGCGGATAGCTTTTTCAATCATCTCCATAGCCATCGGATGGTCAGCAAAACGGATTAAATGTTGAAATGCAACAGAAGTCGCCGTAGGGGAAGAGTGAGGTAGTCGGAAATCAGCTTCAAGTCCATTTCCAAATCCTCCATCCTCGTTCTGGAATTGCTTTAGTGCTTGTAAGACTTCTTCGGCTGAACCGTCCGCAAATTCATATGTAAACAGTGCTTGCTCTAGCGGACGACCATTCGACATAATATAGGATCTTGCTTGTTGAAACGCTTCGTTTGATAGGTTTTTCATATTCAACCTCCTTTTATTGCTAGTTTATCATAAGGTGCCAGGCCCCGACATGCTACAGCGTTAACGGAGATGGGGATGGCAGGTTTAGGTTGCTGCGCTTGGTTTTGTGTTGTGCATACAGGTAATTATATATGTATAAGGAAAATAAGAGAGGTGAAAAAGCGCCAGCCCCCGAAACGCTACAAAATTAACGTGATAACGACGTGGGGGTATGATACCAAGGGAGGTGGAGTAGTATGTCTGTACAATTGAAAAGAATATATCAGGATGTTTCCAATCAAGATGGCATGAGGATATTAGTTGACGGGATTTGGCCGAGGGGAGTGTCTAAAGAGGCTGCGCAGTTAGATGAATGGATAAAAGATGTCGCACCTAGTTCAGACTTACGGAAATGGTTTGGGCATGATCCTGATAAGTTTGCTGATTTTAAGAGTAAATATAAGCAAGAAATGGATGAAGATGAGGGTAAGAAGCAAGCGCTTGACCAGTTAAAGTCCTATGTGAAGCAACAGAAAGTAACACTTCTTTTTGCTACAAAGGAAGAGGAGTATAACCATGCAGTTGTCTTAAAAGAGATTCTTACCAAGCAATAGTAGTTGCCAGCCCCCGCCTAGATAATGCGTTACCGCGGTAGCGTGGCGGTGGTCTGGCGCTTTGTTATGCACTAAAATGTATAATGTATTCATTAGCGCCAGGTGTGAGCCCTTGGTCCTTTTTTGTGTGCGATCAAAAAACTCCTTTAAAAAACAGCGCTTTTATAGGGTTTCGAAAATAATTCCAAGAAAATTCTTTTATTTGTGTTGTATATAAATTCGGTATTGTGTATAATAATTCGAAACGAGACAAATCGAAGCTTCATTATATTTAGTACAGAATTGGGATACTAAGGGAGGTTGGCAATTGGAGAATCAAGGTTATCTTTTACTAGAGAACGGAGATGTTTTTCAAGGAACATTGATAGGTGATGCATCCTCATGTGACGGAGAGGTCGTCTTCAATACGAGTATGACAGGGTATCAGGAAATCACGACAGACCCCTCCTATGCGGGACAAATCATCGTCTTTTGTTACCCCTTAATTGGGAACTATGGTGTGAATGACCTAGATGATGAGAGTACCTCCCTTTTCATATCTGGCGTGGTAATCGGTGAAAATTGTGAAGCGCCTAGTCATTTTCAATCCAATAATACGTTTTCTTCTTATCTAGCAACAAAAGGAGTTACTGGAATAAGTGGCATCGATACGAGAACGCTAGTGAAAACGATTCGAGATAAAGGAACGAAAAAAGGAAAGATTGTAAAAGATATTCCAGAGAACATGCAATGGGAAACGAAATCAGATGAAATGCTTGTATCTAAAGTATCTGTGAAGGAGCCAATCACCTATTCGAATGAGGGGCCTCATATTGTACTGATGGATTTTGGCTATAAGCAATCGATAGTTACTTATCTACAAAAGCAATCATGTAAAGTAACTATCATGCCATACGATTCTACCTTTGAAGATATTCAGCAATTGAATCCTGATGGAGTGGTAATTAGCAATGGGCCAGGAGATCCGCAATCCTTACAAACCTATCTGCCAGTAATTAAAAAATTAAGTGAGACGTATCCTATCCTTGGTATATGCCTCGGTCATCAGTTACTAGCACTTGCCTATGGCGGATCAACAGCGAAATTGAAATTTGGTCATAGAGGGTCCAATCATCCTGTTAAGAATATCGAAACGGGTAAGGTATATATTACGTCGCAAAATCATGGATACGAGGTACAGGCGGAAAGTATGGAAGGAACACCTTTTATCACAACGTACCAAAATGTGAATGATGGGTCTCTTGAAGGGATGAAACACCACACCTTGCCGGTCTACTCGGTACAATTTCACCCTGAAGCCCATGCAGGACCAAATGATACAGCGTTTATGTTTCAACAGTTTGTCGAATTGGTAGGTGAACAGTCTTATGCCACTACGTAACGATTTGAAAAAAGTATTAATAGTAGGTTCTGGTCCTATTCAGATTGGGCAAGCAGCGGAGTTTGATTACTCTGGAACACAAGCGTGTATGGCCTTGAAGGAAGAGGGGATCGAAGTTGTTCTTGTTAATAGTAACCCAGCTACCATCATGACAGACCCTATGATGGCAGACCGTGTCTATATGGAACCCTTAACGGTAGAATCTATTGAACAGATTATAGCTAAAGAACAGCCTCAAGGGTTAATCGGAACCTTAGGTGGCCAAACGGGCTTGAATTTAACAATCGAACTTGATGAAAAAGGCATTTTGCAAAAGTATGGGGTGGAGCTCCTTGGTACATCCTTGGGATCGATTCAAAAAGGAGAGGACCGGCAATTATTCCGGCAACTCATGATTGATATCGAGGAACCGATACCTGAATCGAAAATGGTTCATAATCAAGAAGAAGCTCTTGAATTTGCTGCGGCTATTCACTATCCAGTAATTGTTCGTCCAGCCTATACATTAGGCGGAGAAGGTGGAGGTGTTGCAAATAATCCCGAAGAACTTCAGGAAATTACTCGAAAAGGACTTCAACTCAGCCCCATTCATCAAGTGTTAGTCGAAAAAAGCATCCTTGGATGGAAAGAGCTTGAATATGAAGTAATGCGAGATGCGAATGGAACATCCACTATCGTTTGTAATATGGAAAACATGGACCCTGTTGGCATTCATACCGGAGATTCCATTGTGGTAGCCCCTTCGCAAACATTAACGGATACACAATATCAAATGCTTCGTAATTCATCCTTAAAAGTCATTCAAGCGTTAGAAATTGTTGGAGGGTGTAACATTCAGTTTGGTTTAGACCCTCATTCCAATAATTATTACGTTATTGAAGTGAACCCAAGGGTAAGTCGTTCTTCTGCCTTAGCTTCAAAAGCAACCGGGTATCCAATAGCTAGTATGGCAACGAAATGTGCAATCGGCTATCATCTCGATGAAATTGTAAATCCGATAACTCAGAAAACCTATGCAGCCTTTGAACCCGCACTTGATTACGCTGTGGTAAAGCTACCTCGCTTTCCATTTGATAAATTTGTAGAAGGCAATCGGGAGCTAGGGACACAAATGAAAGCAACAGGAGAAGTCATGGCTATTGATCGAACGTTTGAGGGGGCGTTAAATAAAGCTGTTCGGTCACTGGAAACGAATCAATATAGCTTAACATCAACTTCTTATCAAGGGCTCTCAGATGCTCAATTATCTGATCAACTTCAGCACGCAACAGATGAACGGTTGTTCTTCATAGCAGAGGCGTTTAAACGAGGCGTTACGGTCGCTCAAGTTCAACAGCTTACGTATATTGATCCGTGGTTTTTAGAAAAGGTCTACAATATTGTTCAACTCGAAGGAAAGTTGAAAAACCAAACGCTATTTTCGATCGCACAAATTAAAAAAGCAAAGTCATTCAATATCAGTGATGAATTTCTTGCTTCATGTCTAAACATGAGCCTGCCTCTTTTCCGAGAGTACAAACAAGAATCAGGATTAACGGTCTCTTATAAACAAGTAGATACTTGCGCAGGGGAGTTTGAAGCGGTTACTCCGTACTATTACTCGACGTGGAACGGCCAAGATGAGGTAGAACAAGTGGCTGGGGATAAAGTGTTGGTTGTCGGTTCAGGACCAATTCGGATTGGGCAAGGAGTTGAATTTGACTATTGCTCGGTGCACGCAACGATGGCATTAAAAGAAAAAGGGTGCACAGCAGTTGTTATCAACAATAACCCTGAAACGGTCAGTACAGATTATACAATGGCAGACCGTCTTTATTTTGAACCGCTTGCCTTAGAAGACGTGCTTGCTGTCATTGAAAAAGAAGGTATCAGTAAAGTTTTAATCCAATTTGGTGGTCAAACCGCTATAAATCTAGCAAATGGTTTACAAGAAAATGGTGTACACATTCTTGGTACATCTGTTGAAGATATTGAAAAAGTGGAAGACCGGGACGCATTTTATCAAACGTTGAAAAATCTTGGTATTCCATATATTAAAGGAACAATAGCTTATAAATTGACGGATCTACAACATGTGTCAGATCAAGTATCCTTTCCAGTCATCGTTCGTCCTTCTCACGTGATTGGCGGTCAATCGATGTTTTTGATTAATAGTAAAGAAGAGTTAGAAGCACACTCTAAGCAGTGGAAAGCGACCCAAAAGAACATGTGGCCTCTTGTCATTGATGAATATATAAAAGGAAAAGAATGTGAAGTGGATGCCATTTGTGATGGAGAAGATATTCTTATTCCAGGCATCATGGAGCACATGGAACGAGCGGGGGTTCATTCCGGTGATAGTACGGCTATCTATCCACCTCTCACCTTAACCAACGATCAGCAAGAAACAATTGTTTCCTATACGAAACAGCTTGCCAACGCAATGAATGCAATCGGAATGATCAACATTCAGTTTGTCATTGAAGAAGATGAAGTATATGTCCTAGAGGTAAATCCTCGTTCTTCGAGAACAGTTCCGATTATGAGTAAAGTGACTTCCGTACCAATGATTGAATTAGCGGTGTTCACTCAACTTGGCTATAAGCTAAAAGATTCAACGTATGGAACAGGATTACTGAAGGAAGTTCCTTTCTATACCGTGAAGGCACCAGCTTTTTCAGATAATAAATTAAATGATGTAGACCATGCGCTGGGACCTGAGATGAAATCTACGGGCGAAGTTCTTGGCCTATCAACGGATGTAACAGAAGCAATTCAAAAAGCTTGGTATTTGACTACGATCAAAATGCCTATGAACGTATTATGCTCGATTAATGAATCGGAAAAACATACAGCCATCCCAGTCCTAACTAACATGATAGAAAAAGGGGTGCATGTGTATGCAACACCGAATACAGCGGCATTTTTAGCTCAAGAAGGCCTTAACGTTGAGGTAGTTGAGAAAGATCTCGACCAGATTGAAGAAATGATTGCAAACGAAACGATACAAGGGCTGTTATGTACTCCTACACAAGGGAGGAAAAAACAACGCTTTGGTTTTCAACTAAGGGCATTGGCGACACGCTATCGCTTACCAAGCTTTACACATCTTGATACGTTTAAACTAGTAAACTATTTACTCGATCAAGATAAGGCGCTCACTGTCGCAACGGTAGAAGATTTACAGAAAAACGGTTCATCGGTACATTCCATTACTATGTAAAAGAAGGGAAGATTGTCATGAGCTCAACGCAAGCCTCTCCAGCGCTATATAACAAAGGGGTAAACGAGAACCACTTTTTAACCATTGGCGAATGGTCCATTCAAACTATTGAACACGTCTTAGAGCAAGCTCAAGTGTTAAAAGAAAAACAGCAAAACGGAATCCTCCAAACAAATTTAAATGGAAAAATACTCGGCATGATTTTTGAAAAATCCTCTACACGTACTCGCGTTTCTTTTGAGGCGGGAATGCTGCAGTTAGGTGGAGATGCCATTAACTTAAAGTCAGATGACCTTCAACTTGGACGCGGGGAGACGGTAGAAGATACAGCCAAGGTATTATCACAATATGTGGATGTGCTAATGATTCGTACATTTGGACACGAGACGATTGAACAGTTTGCAGAAGCGGCTGATATACCTGTCATTAATGGATTAACCGATCTCCATCACCCAACTCAGGTCATGGCTGATTTATTGACGATTAAAGAGAAAAAAGGTGCGCTAGCTGGCGTGAAGGTTGCTTATGTAGGAGATGGAAATAACATGGCTCATTCCTTTATCGAAGCTGCCTCTAAGATGGGGATGCATTTATCCGTAGCTTCTCCTTCAGGTTACGAGCCGGATAAATCCATTGTACAAGAAGGAAAAGCTCTTGCTGAACAAACAGGCGGATCAATTACCATTACGAATAATGCAAAAGAAGCAGTTACAGGAGCGGACGTTATTACGACAGATGTTTGGGCTAGCATGGGCCAAGAAGAACAACAACAAGAACGCTTGGATGTCTTCTCAAGTTTTCAAGTGAATGAAGAACTATGTGCCTACGCAAAAGAAGATTATGTGTTTATGCACTGTTTACCAGCTCACCGAGGAGAGGAAGTAACGGCAGATATTATTGATGGAGTCCATTCTGTTGTGTTTGAAGAGGCGCAAAATCGACTTCACGCCCAAAAAGCCATTTTAACCTATCTATTACTAGGGCATTAACTTTTGTTGAGAATGTATAAAAATACTTCGTTTTAAATAAAAATTCGAAAAAGGAGCGATCGATATGAGTAAGGGCAAAATCGTTTTAGCGTATTCTGGAGGCCTAGATACATCTATCTCAGTGAAATGGATTCAAGAAAAGTACGGCTATGAGGTCATAGCTGTAGGCTTGGATGTTGGAGAAGGGAAAGACCTTCAAACGATTAAGGATAAGGCACTGCAGGTAGGCGCGTCTAAGGCATATGTTATCAATGGAAAAGAAGAATTAGCGGAAGAATACTTGTTGCCAGCTTTAAAAGCAAATACATTATATGAAGGAAAATATCCACTTTCCTCCGCGCTATCTCGTCCACTTATTTCGAAACTGTTGGTCGATATAGCTGAAAAAGAAGGCGCAGTTGCCGTTGCTCATGGTTGTACTGGAAAAGGAAATGACCAGGTTCGCTTCGAATTGTCCATTCAAGCACTGAATCCTGACCTTAAAGTTGTGGCTCCAGTTCGTGAATGGGGAATGACGAGAGATGAGCAATTGAAATATGCCCAAGAAAAAGGGATTCCAGTACCAGTCAACGAAGAGAACCCTTTCTCAATAGATGCAAATATTTGGGGGCGTGCTTGTGAAGCAGGGGTACTCGAGGATACATGGGCAGAAGCACCTGAAGCAGCATTTGATTGGACCAACCCAATTTCCGAAACACCAGATGAACCTCAATATCTGGAAATTGATTTTGAACAAGGACGTCCAGTTGCCTTGAACGGAGAACAGAAAGACCTTGTCTCGTTAATTGAACAATTAAATCAAATTGGTGGCCTACACGGTGTCGGACGTATTGATCACGTTGAAAATCGCTTGGTAGGCATTAAATCAAGAGAAGTATACGAGAATCCAGCAGCCCTTATTTTAATTCAGGCACACAAAGAGCTGGAATTCCTAACCCATACACGGGAGGTTTCTCAGTTCAAAACATCGGTCGATCAACAATTGGCGAAACTGATCTATGATGGACTTTGGTTCTCTCCATTGAAATCAGCACTTGAGGCTTTCATTGATGATACGCAAAAAATGGTTTCTGGGAAAATCCGTGTCAAGCTGCATAAAGGTCATTACAGTGTAGTTGGACGTCAATCTGAATATTCCCTTTATAACGAAGAACTGGCTACGTATATGAAGGGTGATATGTTTGACCATGAAGCAGCGCAAGGATTTATTAAACTTTGGGGACTACCAACGAAAGTTCACGCCGAGGTACACAATAAACCAAAAGTCTCCCAGCCATAAGGAGGTGGATGCTGATGTCGAAATTATGGGGTGGACGTTTTACAAAACAAACGAACGAACTGGTGGAAGAGTTTACCGCTTCGATTTCGTTCGATAAGGAGTTTGCGGAAGAAGATGTAGAAGGAAGCCTTGCCCATGTCATCATGCTTGGGGAATGCGGTGTCTTGACCGAAGAAGAGGTTACTCAAATCCAGTCTGGTCTTATTACGGTACTCAATAAAATTAAGAATGACACCTTTGAGTTTTCTGTTGCAGATGAAGACATTCATATGAACATTGAACGTGCATTAATCGAAGAGATTGGTCCTGTAGGTGGGAAGCTGCACACAGGAAGGAGTCGAAATGACCAAATCGCTACAGATATGCATCTATATCTCGAGCGGAAAACGAAGCATTTCATCTCCTTGATTGAACAGGTACAGAAATCAATACTAAAGCAAGCGGCTGATAATGTTGATACGATTTTACCAGGATATACGCACCTGCAACGGGCTCAACCAATCTCTTTTGCCCATCATTTAATGGCATACTTTTGGATGCTTGAGCGGGATAAAAGTCGGTTCAAAGATAGCTTGAAGCGAATTAGCATATCACCACTCGGTGCGGGTGCCCTAGCTGGAACGACCTTCTCCATCGATCGTAATCGCACAGCAGAAATATTAGGCTTTATGGATGTGTATCCAAATAGTCTTGATGCAGTAAGCGATCGCGACTTCATTTTAGAGTTTCTATCGATTGCATCTACGTTTATGATGCATGTGTCTCGATTATCAGAAGAACTTGTCATATGGAGTAGTCAGGAATTTCAATACATTGAGCTAGATGACTCCTTTTGTACTGGATCCAGTATCATGCCGCAAAAGAAAAACCCAGATGTACCCGAGTTGCTTCGCGCTAAGACAGGACGCGTAAATGGGAATCTATTTGGGCTTCTTACGGTATTGAAGAGCCTGCCTCTTGCGTATAATAAAGATATGCAAGAAGATAAGGAAGGCATGTTGGACACAGTGAAAACACTAGATGGGACATTGAAGTTGTTAGCCCCAATGATTGAAACGATGGTCGTAAAGAAAGAGAATATGAAAAAATCCGTTCAACATGATTACTCCAACGCAACAGATATTGCGGATTACTTGGTAAACCAAGGTTCAACCTTTAGAGAAGCCCATGAGGTTATTGGGAAGATTGTCTTATACGGCATCGAACATCAAAAATATTTACTCGATTTAACAATGGATGAATACAAGCAATTCAGCCCATTGTTTGAAGATGATATCTACGAGCTCTTACAGCCACAATCGGTTATGAACGCGAGAAATAGTTATGGCGGCACATCGGAACAACAAGTACAAAACCAAATAGAATATGGAAAAACATTTATACGAACGTAAGCGGATCATTTCGCTTACGTTTTTTTTGTGCCAGACCCCCCGCTGTGATAGTGATGTACATCGATAGAGGAATGGGAGTCTGCAACAAATATAAAAAATTCTCAAAAAAAGTGATCCAACGTCTGTATTCATTCGATAGCTTAATAGAAAACATCATAATGGTTTGGTAATTTATTTACGGGTATAGGAAGAAGTGGTGGGTAAATAAAACTACAGTTGCTAGATCATTATGATCATGTACTGTGCAAGAGACATGGGTACAAAAAATCAAGGAGGTTTTTAAGCATGAACGTAAAAAAGGCATTTGTAGCGATTCCGATGAGTGTCGCACTACTGGTACCATCGACAGCTGGTATCGTATCAGCGGACGATCATATGATGAAGCCGAAGGTGGACACGCCTGCGGTAGAACTTCGAGCGAATTTAGACCAACTTTTCTCTGAACACGTGTACTTGGCTATGACAGCAATGAGAAAAGGTGCAGCTCAAGAACCTGATTTCAACCAAGCGGTAGTAGCACTGAAAGCAAACACGGACGACCTTACGGCAGCTATTGAAAGTGTATATGGCGAGAAGGCTGGAGACCAGTTTCATAAATTCTGGAGTGACCATATCGGTTACTTTGTAGACTATGTAAACGCAACAGCAGAAAATGATGAAGAAGCTAAACAAGAAGCGTTGGATAATCTAGCAAACTATAAAGAAGAATTCTCTTCCTTTTTATCCGAAGCAACAAACAACCAACTTAAATCTGATAACCTAGCAAAAGGTCTTCAAATGCACATTAACCAACTAATCACTGGGTTTGATGCTTTCGTAAACGAAAACTACGATAAAGCATATGATGCTCAAAGTGATGCAATGGAGCATATGTATAATCCAAGTAAAGGGTTATCCAGTGCCATCGTGAATCAATTCCCAGAAAAATTTGATAACACGAAAGCTGTTACAAAGGCAGCGAATCTACGCTCTGATTTGAACTTCCTATTTTCTGAGCACTTTGCACTTGCGCAACAAGCAATGCAAAATGGCATCCAAGGAGCACCAGAATTTGATGCAAGTGTAGCACAGTTAACCGAAAACACAGAGGAACTTTCTGCTACGATCGGTTCTGTATATGGGGATGAAGCTGAGAAACAATTCAAAGAGCTATGGAGCAGTCACATTGGCTACTTTGTAGATTATGTAAAAGCTACAGGAAATGAAGATATGGAAGCGAAGCAAGAAGCGCTTGATAACCTTGATCAATATCGTGAAGAGTTCTCTAAATTCATGAGCAATGCGACAGAAGGTAAAGTACCTTCCAGTGGACTTGCAAAAGGGCTAGAGACTCACGTTGGCCAACTTACAGGTACTTTTGATGAATATGTAGATGGTGACTATGAGCAAGCTTGGGATATTGCTCGCTCTGGTTACGAGCATATGTTTACACCAGCGAAGCTATTCAGTGGAGCAATCACTTCTCAATTCCCAGAGAAATTCTCTGAAGAAGATAGGAAAGAAGAAGACATGTTTGAAGACGTACCAATGGATCATTGGGCTTCTGAATATATCTACGGTCTAGCAGACAAAGGTATTGTTGTTGGTATGCCAGATAACATGTATATGCCTGATGAATCAGTTACACGTGGCCAGTTCACAGCACTACTTGTACGTGCCCTTGGTCTTGAAACTGACGCTGACCTTCCGTTCACTGACGTTTCTGATACGTTTGCGGCTGAAGTAGCTGCAGCTTATGATGCTGGTATTACAGAAGGCATGACAGAAACAACATTCGCACCAAACGAAACGATTACTCGTGAGCAAATGGCAGCAATGCTAATCCGTGCTTACAATGCAACAGGCGGCGAGCATAATGACAATGTAGCGGACATGATGTACGATGATGAAGACATGATTAGCCCACAATTTGACCATTATGTAAATCATGCTGCTGACCTAGAGCTAATGGTTGGTAATGACGGCGGAGACTTCAACCCGAAAGCTGACGCTAACCGTGCGCAAGCATCTAAAGTAATCTATCTAATGTGGAAACTTAAACAATAATAGAAGAAAGAATGATAGAGCCTGATATCTGCTTTGTAGATATCAGGTTTTTCTGTTTGTAGACTTTTATAGGTACGTAAGCTTTATGGTAAATGGAAGGGATTTCTTCCTAGTAGATAGAAGTGCTATTTAAGGATAATATATACGAAAGGAATGGAGTAAATGGCACATAAACTAGGCATGTCCGGAAGTACCATTTTATCAGACGAAGCGAAATTTGATGAATTATTTCGAACAGAAACCGACCATATTGAAATAGGGGAATTTGCAAGTGAACATGCGTTCCGACAATTCTTAGAAAAGAATCTAAACGAAAAAAGTTATGGTATTCACTCTCCATTGTATCGCTCTAATAGTAAGTATGACTTGCTGGAATATGTTCAAATGGAGCCTGAGCAAGCCTGGGAGCAAATAGAACAAGAGGCTGAGAAGTTATCGAGGCTAGGAGCTGAATATATGCTCGTTCATTTTCCATACTTTAAAGGAGAAGTAGGAGAGAATGGGAATGCACAAATCGAAGCAGGCTTGCAGAGGTTGAGTAATCTGCAAAAGGAAACCAATCTTCCTATCGTATGTGAACCAAAGTTAGGAAAAGGAGCAAATCCAGCCGGTATCTCTCATCTATACAACTTTCCTATAGATGCTTGGGAAAAATACGGTTTACATCTGTGCATGGATATTGGAGACTATTTAATAGCCGTTGGTGATGGCATTGATCAGCACATTCAGAAATGGAACGAGTTTATTAAAGTTGTTCACTTACATAACGTGGTAAATGACACTGGTCATTATATCTGGAATATGATTCATCCCAGTCAGGAACATGATCCGTCTTATTATAAGGTGGAGGAAATCATAAAGCAGTTAGCAACAGGAAAGGATAAGATTTTTGTGTTTGAACATACTCCCCACACGCAGCCGGATGAACAAACAGTGAGGGAAGGAATTCAATGGGTGAGAGAATTGATTGTGTCCACATCATGAATTATTTCTACGGTGGTAAAGTGAGGCGTTTATTTCATCGCCTCATTCGCTACAATCCATCCAGACAGTGTTGTCCCTAATGTACCTGCACCAGGGAACGTGGTATCTCCGCAACTGAAGACATCTTCTAATCCGGTATAGACAGAATAATGGTTCAGCCAGCTCCATTTGCCATTTGGAATATATCCCCCTACACGACCTTTGTCTCGTCTAACATAGCGTTCGAAGGTTACTGGGGTGCCTGGCATGAGTAGGTCAATGTCATTCCGAATGGAAGGGAAATGTATTTCGATACCATCTAGAATCTGCTCTACGTATTGTGATTTTCGTTCCTCGTATGTTTCTTGTTGCCACCATTGGCTTATTTCTGTGTGAGTAGAAATTGTAATAGCTCGTTTTCCTTCAGGTGCCATTGTACGATCATCTTGAGCTGATAGTGATAGAAGAAACTGATTTCCTTCAGCTAATGGTTTGTTTGGGTTTTGGATAATTTGGTGATACAGAACATCTGGTGGGTAGTTGTCTTCGACTCCTAAATACAGCATGAAAGCTCCCCATGAAGTATCTATACGATCTTTTTTTACATTCGACTTTGATGATATAGACTCGTCGAACAAGTAATGGAAATTGTGCATGGAATTGTTGAGAATGACTTTCTTAGTAATATACGTCTTTTCGCGTTTACTGTGTACGACCCACTGCCCTTGCTGCTGTTCAATATGAAGAGCGGGTCGACGCATGTGAACCTCCCCGCCATTGTCTTTAATGGAAGTAGCAAGAGATTCGGCAATCGACGTGAGCCCACCTTTAACAGCATAGGCACCTTTATGAAAGGTTTGTAATGCGGCGTGGCCTAGAAAAGCAGGACAATGTTCAGCTGTGGTCTGTACGCTATCCATCAATTGTCCGTTTAGAAAAGCTAAGAATCGTTCATCCTTATGCAAGTTGAAGGATTTCAATCGATCCATAAGTGTCTGAGTCATATAGGGGATGAGCTTAATGCTATTTGTATTCATATATTTCGTCATTTTCATCCATTCAATCGCTCGCTTAGGAGGGAAGACAGGCAGATCATCCAATAAGTGATCGATACGTGAGCCTACCTGAAAGACTTCTTCAAAAAACAGCTTTGCTTGATCAGCTAGATGTGGGAAAAGTCGGTCCAGCTCATGGAACCATGCTTCTTTTTCACGGTAGTAATGAATCGTCTCATCTCTCATATGAATATTCATGATGGTATCCATACGTTTCATAGGGGGGAGCGCGATTTTCAACTCATCAAAAAGGCGTTTTAACACCCCTCCTTCTTCAAATCCCATTCCAACTGTTGCACCTGCTTGAAAACGATAGCCAGGACGATTGAACTTCCCAGCACATCCACCTAATTCAGATGACGCTTCTAATACAGCAACGGAATACCCTTTTTTTGCTAATAGAGCAGCTGCGCTAAGCCCACCAAACCCTGCTCCAACAACAACCATGTCATACGTAGTCATGTCATCACCTTTTAGCTTTTAGTACTTCCATTATAATCTGTAAACGAACGAACATGTGGCATGGATGTTCCGTTGATGTGCTAAGGTAAGAGAGAGTGAAATTTTTTTGTATTATAAGTTTATATTAGATATGATGGCGATAACGAGGAGGTGCTACAATGGCGAAGCACAATTTTCATTTAACCGCAAAATGGCCTGGGGGACGAAATTCCGTAGGTTCTATTGAAGCAGGTCAATTAAATACAGAGATATCTATTCCACCTGAAATGGACGGTCCTGGCGTAGGGACCAATCCTGATGAGATGCTGCTCGGAGCGGCGTCGACATGCTATATTATTACACTTGGTGCAATGATTGAACGCGCAGAATTACCATTGTACAAGATGGGGATGACCTCAGAAGGAATCGTAGATGTAACAAATGGTGTCATTACGTACGAGGAAATCATTCATCGTCCTTCAGTGTTATTAAAAGAGGACGCTACAGATGAACAAATTGAAAAGCTCGAACAGCTGATTGAAAAAGCAGAATCCAATTGTATGATCTCAAGGGCGGTTAAAGGCAATGTTACCATTTCTCTTGAAGCACATATTGAAGTGTTAGAGAGTTAGAGGTCTGATAGTTTTCGCAAGTAGTTCAATTTTGGAGTGCAAAGAATCGTTGGTACTCTTTAATTGAACTACTTTTTATGTAATGAGCTTTATCTCCTATAAATTCAGGGGAAGTTCTGAGAGGAAGGAGGTTCGATTAAAACCGGCTGCATCACACAGCAACATCGAACTGACCTACGTCCTGTAGGCTCGCCTTACGCAGCAATATCGAACAAACCCACGTCCTCTGTGTGCAACAGCTCATACGTCGCTATCAGGGCGCTTGCGCTTTAGTTCTATTCCTATCCTTCTAGGGTGCACGAGAGTTACTGTTATATTCAATGCGCTCTAGCAAATGGACAAATGCCTTTGTAGCTACACCAATCGCATAATAGATAGGAATCGAATAGTAGCTGTTCCACGTAAGTAATTCATATGCCCCAATCCATCGAAATAAACCGCCTCCAATGTACGTATTAAACAAGGAAACAAGTACGTTTCCTATCAAAAATAACTTCCAACTTCTGCAGTACTGAAACAAAAGCATATAGACAATAGGAAGAAGAGTGAAATTGGCGGGGTCAAAGACCTCTCTCTCCAGTGGTGTGAGCGTATAAGGATAGGTCCAAAATAGATACGAAGCTCCTACTTCATCTAAGAAAAATGACACCAACATGACAAATAAACCCACAATCCAAAGATTGAAAGCTATTGAACGTTCGAATAATTTCCACCAAATAAACCATGGGAAAATAAGGGAGAATAATAAAAACCACCATTGGGGAGTAAAAACAACTTCCTCCTTCCAATATTGTAATTGGGTGGATGAAGAGATTTCTTGTAATTCATGAAGTTTTTGTATGTAGTAGTTCATTGGTTGTCGCCTTCTTTGTATTTTGATTACTTCTTAGTTTAAGTCTGAACGCATTTATATATTCATTATGAAACGGCTGATAAGGAGTAGGATTGTGGCTCAAAGCTACGTTTACGAGCGATGCAAAAGTGTACTATTTTAATAGATGGTAGGTAATGATGTATTCTTTTTGCATATTATTAAAATCCGTATTAGACAAAGAAATAATCATCTTAAAAAGGTGGTAATCATGACAAAACGAGATTGGTTAATCAATATTAGAAATAGCAAACAAATGACTCAACAAGAGGTAGCATATACTGCTTTTATTGATAGAGCTTATTATGCACAAATTGAGTCAGGTGCTCGTAATCCTAGTGGTGATGTAACTAAAAGAATTGGAGATGTGCTAGGGTTTCATTATACGAATTTTGAAAGAGACGAAAACTCTTTTACTGTTTCTCTTCGAAACTCACCGATGACATTAGCTCATTGTGATTTGGATTTGAGATATACTTGGGTTTTTAACCCGATAATGCACCAAGAGTTAAGTGATTTAATTGGAAAAAGGGATACGGATATTTTGAATAATGACGGGTCATTAGCTCTTATGAAACTAAAACGAGATATATTAGAACAGAAAATAGGTATAAGAAGAAAAATAACGTACCCTAATCCAACAGGAACTATTTCTTACGATGTGTACGGACAACCTTTATTAAACGAAAAAGGAATCATGATTGGTGTGACAACAGCAGCAACTGAATTAGTGAATTCCTGATATATATGAACGAAAGGAACCGACTCAATTTAATTCAGTGGGTTTTATTTATATCTTAGTCAAACTTTGGAGGAGCTGAATCAATTGCGATATTGTCGCAAATCAGATATATTATGAATAACAACAAAATAATGTTTCCTTCGGGGTGGGGTGCAATTCCCAACCGGCGGTGATCAAGTGAGATACTTGTAAGCCCGCGACCTGCAAAGTGTATACTTTGTGGCTGATTTGGTGTGAGACCAGAGCCGACGGTAAAAGTCCGGATGGGAGAAGGAATAGGAGTAGAGTCGTATGCAGAGTGGTGCAAGCATCACTTTGACAAAATTCTGTACGTCTGTCTTATTGTAGATGACTTGCTTTATCTAACCCTGGGGAACGTGTATCTTCCTCAGGGTTTTTTGTCTTCATAATAAAATAGAAAGGAGGGCGTAAACGTGAACCAAGACCAACAGTATATGCAACTTGCTATTCAAATGGCTCAAACGACAACAGGCCAAACCACACCAAATCCACATGTAGGTGCTGTTGTTGTGAAGGACGGTGAAGTGCTAGGCATGGGAGCTCATTTGAAGGCTGGTGGGCCACATGCGGAAGTCCATGCACTTCAAATGGCTGGGGAACGTGCTGCAGGTGCTACTATCTATGTGACCCTTGAGCCATGTAGTCACTACGGGAAAACTCCACCTTGCGCAGAGCTCATCGTCCAGTCTGGTATTCAACGTGTCGTTGTGGCAACGCTTGATCCCAATCCCCAGGTTGCTGGGAGAGGGGTAAGACGGATACGAGAAGCTGGAATTGAAGTTGAGATTGGGGTTCTAGAAAAAGAAGCAGATGAATTGAATCAGGTTTTTTATCACTGGATTGCCAATAAAACGCCGTATGTAACATTGAAAACGGCGATGTCCTTGGATGGTAAAATTGCTACCACAACTGGGGAAAGCCAATGGATTACCGGAACGGAAGCAAGAGAGGATGTACATCAGTATAGACACACACATGATGGTATTTTGGTTGGTGTGAATACAGTCATTCATGACGGGCCAAAACTAACGACAAGGCTTCCTCATGGTGGGAAGAATCCAGTTCGTATTGTACTTGATACACATTTACGTACTCCTATCGACACACCTCTCATTCAGTCCCCCGAAGCACCAACATGGATTGTGACAGGGAGTGATGTAGAACAGGATCAAATCAATCACTTCCGCCAGTATGGCCATGTTGAGGTTGTGAAGCTTTCCAGCTCGAATATTTCCATTGAAGAAGTATTACGTGTATTAGGAGAAAAAGGAATTACGTCCTTATTTGTGGAGGGTGGAGCCCAGGTAAATGACGCATTTGTTCGTGCAGGTGCCGTGAACCAAGTTATTCAGTATATCGCACCAAAGTTAATCGGTGGTAAAACAGCTCCAACCCCAATTACGGGTGAAGGAATTGCTAAACTAAGTGAAGCAATTTCTTTGAAAATAGAGGGAGTAATCCAACTAGGTCAAGATATAAAGATTGTTGCGAAGCCAGTAGAACAGGAGTGATCCGATGTTTACAGGTATTATTGAAGAGATCGGAAACGTAAAACGAATAAAACCAGGCCAGGAATCGATGGAATTAGTAGTAGGGGCGTCGGAAATATTAGAAGATGTTCAACTCGGAGATAGCATTTCCGTCAATGGCGTATGCTTAACGGTAACGCATTTTACGGACCAAGAAGCAAGTTTTGATGTTATGCCGGAAACCTTTCGAGCGACCAACTTGCACGAGCTTACGACAGGTAGTGGTGTGAATCTAGAGCGTGCCATGCAAGCGGGTGGCCGTTTTGGTGGACACATGGTTTCCGGTCACGCTGATGGAGTTGGAATCATTACAAGCAAAAAGCCAACGTCGAATGCAGTGTATTATGAAATTGAGCTAGATGCTGAATTAATGGATTACTTCGTATATAAAGGTTCTGTCGCTGTCGATGGCACGAGCTTGACGGTGTTTGGCGTCGGAGAAAATTCGATTACCATTTCGCTGATTCCTCATACGATGGAGCACACTTCTCTTGGAGAAAAGAAAGCTGGAGATCGCGTGAATATTGAAATCGATATGCTTGGAAAATATGTAGTGAACTTTTTAACAAAGCAAATGAAGGAAGGCTCTACGTCCCAATCATCAATAACAGCCTCCTTCTTAGAAGAGAATGGTTTTAAGTAACTAAAAGGTAATGGAGTGATAGGCATGTTCGATACGATTAAGGAAGCATTAGATGATTTGAAAAAAGGAAGAATGGTAATCGTCTGTGATGACGAGGACCGTGAAAATGAAGGAGATTTAATTGCGTTAGCGGAACATGCGACTCCTGAAGTAATAAATTTCATGATTACACAAGGAAAAGGGCTTGTTTGTGCACCTGTTTCTCATGATATAGCCGATCAACTAGAGCTTTTTCCGATGGTCGAACGGAGCACAGACCCACACGGTACAGCTTTTACAGTAAGTATTGATCATAAAACATCTACAACAGGTATATCAGCAGCAGAGCGCGCAAAGACCATACGTGAACTCTTGAATCCAGAAGCCAAATCGCATGATTTTAAGCGACCTGGTCATATATTCCCCTTACTGGCTAAAGAAGGTGGAGTGCTTCGTCGGGCAGGTCATACAGAAGCGGCAGTGGATCTAGCTAAGTTAGCAGGATCAAAGCCAGCAGGCGTCATTTGTGAAATTATCAAAGACGATGGCACGATGGCACGAGTTCCAGACCTTCGCAAAATGGCGGATGAGTTCGACCTAAAAATGATCACCATCCAAGAGCTTATCCAGTATCGCAATCGGGAAGATAAACTGGTGCAACGGGAGGTTGAAATTCAGCTTCCGACCGAATATGGTGATTTTAAAGCAATCGGATATTCGAACGTCGTAGATGATAAGGAACATATTGCCCTAGTCAAAGGAGAAGTGGATCCTGATCATCCTACACTTGTTCGCGTTCATTCAGAATGTTTAACAGGTGATGTGTTTGGTTCTTATCGATGCGATTGCGGGCCGCAACTTCATGCAGCCTTACAACAAATCGAAGAAAATGGCTCAGGTGTCCTGTTATATATGCGCCAGGAAGGCCGGGGTATAGGCTTATTAAATAAGATGCACGCGTACAAGCTACAAGAGCAAGGACTTGATACTGTAGAAGCCAATGAAAAACTAGGTTTCGCTCCTGACCTAAGAGACTACGGTATTGGCGCGCAAATTTTAAAGGATATCGGTATAACGCAATTAAAACTACTGACCAACAATCCGCGAAAGATTACAGGGTTGAAGGGATATGGGCTAGAAGTTGTTGATCGCGTTGCGATACAAACCGAAAGTCGTAAAGAAAACGAACGATATTTAAAAGCAAAGCAAAGTAAATTAGGGCACTTATTTCACTATTAATGAGTTAGAGGAGGAGAAAGCATGGGCAAAACATTTGAAGGAAACTTAGTCGGAACAGGATTGAAAATAGGGATTGTTGTAGGACGATTCAATGATTTCATTACGAGTAAACTATACGACGGAGCAGTCGACACATTGAAGCGCCATGGCGTAGACGAAGAAGATGTGGATGTGGCATATGTACCTGGTGCTTATGAAATTCCGATGATAGCTAAACGCATGGCAGATACGAATCAATATGATGCCGTTATCACCCTTGGAGCGGTTATTCGTGGCTCTACACCACATTTTGATTATGTATGTGGCGAAGCAGCAAAAGGCGTATCGCAAGCATCCATGCAAACAGGCGTACCAGTCATGTTCGGTGTCATTACAACAGAAACCATCGAGCAAGCCATCGAACGTGCCGGTACAAAAGCCGGTAACAAAGGCGCTGAAGCAGCTACGGCAGCTATCGAAATGGCGAATTTAACGAAATCATTTGAGCAATAAGGAGCCTGTTTAGGGCTTCTTTTTTTTGCGTTTAAATCTTCATATAAGCGCCATCAATAACTCCTTATTAAAGTACACTTCTAACTAGTGTGCTTTTTAGAATTTAGATAATGAAGACACTGATCTCCAAATGGATATTTATTGTGAAATTTAGAGTATGGGGGGTTAAGGAGTTAAACTAGTCGGTAGGGTGCTTATGATAATTGGAAAATTTTAATCATTTTAAAAATTTAGTGTACGAAATTATAATTACGTTAATGTGAACGAATAAGAATTGGATTTAGTTACTTAGTATAAATTCTTTAAGGAGTTAATAATGGTTACAGGTATATCTTTCGCTATTTTTCTTTTATCTTTTGTATTAGGGGTTATTGGAGGCTCTCTTCACTTATTTCTCCTTCTTACTATTAGTCTAACCGTTGCAAGTTTATCCTTTATCCTAACTGCCTTAACTATTGATAAAAACTCAAAGCAAATAAAAAAGCCGTTTCGAGGGCGCCCCATGACTGTCTTTAGAGTTGTGATGTTATTTCTAGGAGCAGGTTGTTTACTCATTTCTTCTCTTTATTTAATGGATGTTCCAACATATGTAAGTGGAGATTATCAAAAAGTAGAAGGAGTGCCTTCTAATATAAAACATTCTAAATCAACACGTACAAATCCAGGGGGCGGTGTTGATGTCACAATTCAGGATTACACATTTCAGTTAAATTTGGATTATCCTATGAAAGAAATAAAAGGTCAACGATTTACCATCCATTTCCTTCCGCATTCCAGTTGGGTTGTTGATTATCATATAGAAGATTTAGATTAAGAATTGTTGAGAACCCCTACCCTAAAGTAAAATTCCTGCTTATGTAATGTACAATGATTTACTTCTATTTTACGGTCAAAGAAATAAAGAGCATATAACTTAAAAAAGGGAATTATTGTGATAGAAGTGATCTAATGTTTTTTCCTGAAGCGAAAGATGTAAGTCAGGTCAAATTTTATATGTTAATTGCTACTCAGATTTATGTATTCTTAGCAGTAGTAATAACGTTTTATATTCTATACAAAGTTGCTATGCTTTCAAATAATAAAGGATTTAAAAATTTATTTCTGTTTTTAATGAGCTTGGTGCTTCGTGTCCCTTTCCAGTCCGTTGAACTAACTGAATACAATAAGCTATCTTTTAGGACAGTAATAAAAGAGGTATGGAAAGAACTGTTATTTTTTATTATAGCTACTATATGGTTTTTAGGTGCGATGATTGTAGGCTATATTCAAATTCAAGAATTTATATCTCATTAATATGTTACAGAATACTATAATTAAATCTAAAACGTATTGAGAATAATAGAATATTTAGCAAATTAGGAGGGGCTTTGATGGGAGGTGAAAAGTTTTTTATTTATTAGGTAGTATATCTTATATATCATGGCCATTTTATTTTTTAGTGTACAGAAACAAATATACTACTGAAGAAACTGTTCAAGCTATCGTTTTTATATCTATTATGATGACTCTCTATTTTGTAATTACATACTTCTACTATAGAAAGAAATAAAGAAACAGTACTATGGCTTGATTATCTCGAAATCAAGGCTTCAACCTAAGGGTGAAAACATAGGTGCGTCCTTTAATTGTTATGAATCAAAAAGTGCTGTAAGCTTTACTGATCTTAATGACACACAGAATAAAAAAAGATACTGTATTAAATCAATAGAAAAAAGGCAGGTGAAAAATATGCCTAAACTACATAATAGGGAAGATCATAAAGGGAAATTTCGTTCATTTATTGATAACTTGCTCGAGGGGTGCGTTAGTGTGGGATGTATATTTCCCGTATTTTTATTAATATCTATTACTGAGATAATAATTTGGATCACTTAATTTATTTTGAGGATCAAGCCATAATAGTATTATACAAGGCGCATTTACTAAGTTGAAAGTATGGCTGATACAGTTGACCAAAAATTAGTGTGCAAAAAAACATAAAGCCATTCAATATAAAAATGAAATGCTACTACTAGGGTCACCTAATTCTTATATACAATAAGACCTCAATTGCGAAGCCACACCCATATATTCCTCATGCTTTTCTAAGATAGAAGCCATACCTTTAATAACAGCTTGGCGATAATCTTCTTTTCGGAATTCCTCTAATAAAACTTCTACTGTATCCAGTATTTCCTGATCGGATTCTTGTTCTTGTATCTTTTTTAAAATATCCACTATATCTTCTAATTGTTCATATTTAACGTTTTCGGGAATGATTTGTCTCATAATGGACTCTGATATGACTGGTTGGTCACCGTGCTTTTCAAATCCTTCCATGATGTAATCAACACGCCTCATGATGGCTAAGGCGAGTTTATGATAATCCACTGCTATGTTATCCAGGATGATTAAATCGATGTAGTTTTTGAGTAGTCCTTGGACAATGGAGCTAGCTTCCCATACATAGGATCGTTTTGCTTCTCCATAAATGGCAAGAAGATGGTTTTTATAAAATAAATACGAGTGATACCGCATACGTTTAATAAATGTCTCAATCGTATCGTTAAATGGTATAGCTTGTTCACGGACTTGCATAATGATGAATTCACGATGGGTGGCAACTTCTTCAATGGTTACCTTGAGCTGGTGCACAAACTTTTCGCGAGGTTGCATGGGCTCAGAGGTTATTTCATTAACCCTTTGTTGCATTCGTTGCCAATAATATTCAAATAACTCATAGAGAAGAAGGTCCTTAGATTTAAAGTGGAGATAGAATGCTCCTTTGGAAATTCCACACTCATTAGCAATTTCTTGAACAGATGTAGAGATGAAGCCTTTTTTAGCAAATAGTTTTATAGCATTTTCTATAATTGTGATCTTCTTTTGGTCCATGAATGATCGACCTTTCTAAAAAATAGAACCTTTTCTCTTGACTGTGACTGACTGGTCATATATATTGTATATCGTAATGACCGGTTAGTCAATTTCGAAGGGAGAGTCATAGGTGAAGAGTATTATTAATTTTTCAATGAATAATAAATTTGCGGTTTGGTTGATGACGATTATTATCACTGCTGCAGGTTTATATTCTGGTTTAAATATGAAGCTGGAAACGATACCTGATATCGATCCTCCGGTAATTACGGTGACTACCGTGTATCCAGGTGCGACACCAGCAGAGGTAGCAGAAGAGGTGTCTGAACCATTAGAGAAGCAAGTTCAAAACTTGAGTGGTTTAAAGACAGTGAGTTCTACATCTTTTCAAAATGCATCGAACTTACAATTAGAGTATAGCTATAATAAGGATCTGGATGAGGCAGAGGATGAACTACAAGAGGCTGTAGACTCTGTTAGTTTGCCAGATGCTACTCAAAGTCCAGATGTATCAAGGGTTAATTTCAATGCCTTCCCAGTTATCAGTATGAGTGTCATTAATGAAGAAGCCTCCCTTGAGGAGCTTACCACCACAGTGGAAGAAAACATTGTGCCAGAGCTAGAAGGGGTAGAAGGTGTTGCTTCTGTTCAAGTAGCTGGGCAACAAGTAAAAGAAGTACAAATGAATTTTGATCAAGAAGCATTACAAGAACGTGGGATGTCTCAGGATACAGTCATGAACCTCATCAAAGGATCCAATGTGTCTGTGCCTTTAGGGTTGTACACATTTGATGAGACACAAAAGTCCGTTGTTGTAGACGGGGAAGTAACAACACTGGAAGACTTGAGACAATTAGAGATTCCAGCTGTACCATCACAAGGCGGGCAAGGTGCGCAACCCCCTTCCGCGCAGCAATCTCAACCACCTCAGCAAGGAGCAGCACAAACTACAGATCCAAGTCAGCCTAGTGGGCAACGTGCTAGCCAGAATCAGGCTGCACAGCAGCAAGGTATTCCAACTGTCCAGCTCCAAGAAATTGCCAACCTAGAGGTGGTTGGAAAGACAGAGTCCATTTCTCGCACAAATGGAGAAGATTCCATCACGCTTCAAATTGTGAAGTCTCAAGAAGCAAATACAGTTGATGTTGTAAATGCTGTAAAAGAGACAGCATCCGATTTCGAGGAAAACTTATCTGGAATAGAAATGATCACCACATTTGACCAAGGAAAACCGATCGAGGAATCTGTTAGTACGATGTTAAACAAAGCATTGTTCGGTGGACTGTTTGCGATTATTGTTATTCTACTATTCTTACGTAACTTCCGTACGACGTTAATTTCGGTCGTTTCTATTCCGTTATCCTTACTCATCGCCGTACTTATCTTGAATCAGATGGGCATTACGTTAAATATTATGACCCTTGGAGCGATGACAGTAGCAATAGGACGGGTGGTCGATGACTCCATTGTCGTGGTCGAAAATATATACCGGCGCATGTCTCTAACCGAAGAAACGTTAGAGGGCAAAGACTTGGTATTGGCCGCTACCAAAGAAATGTTTATGCCAATCCTGTCTTCAACGATAGTAACCATTGCCGTGTTCTTACCATTAGGGTTAGTGCAAGGGGTTGTAGGTCAAATTTTCCTACCATTTGCGTTAACGGTGGTATTCTCACTACTTGCATCGTTACTCGTAGCTGTAACAATTGTGCCGATGATGTCCCATTCTTTATTAGATAAAGAGAAAGCATCAAAAGCACATAAAGAAGGACCAGGACGTCTTGCTAACGCGTATCGCTCTTTCTTAAATAGCGTTTTAAATCATAAAATCATTACCTCCATTGTAGCTGTAGGTGTATTGGCAGGAAGTATTGCTATGGTTCCATTAGTAGGCGTAAGCTTCCTTCCTAGTGAAGGGGAAAAAATGGTTATGCCAACGTATAGTCCTGCTCCAGGTCAAACACTAGAAGACGTTGAGAACATTGCCAAAGATGCTAAGGAATATTTTGATGGTCGTGAAAACGTTCAGACAATCCAGTATTCTGTCGGTGGAGAGAATCCGATGAGTCCTGGCGCAAGTAACCAGGCAGCATTCTTTGTGGAATATGATAGTGAAACAGAAAACTTCTCAGAAGAAAAGCAGCAAGTGATGAAAGACTTAAAAGCCATGACAGAAGAAGGGGAATGGTCCAATCAGGACTTCTCTGCTACAGGATCTGGTAGCGATATTCAAGTCCAAGTCTTTGGGGAAAACACAGATGAAATTGAACCAGTAGTGAAAGATGTTCAAGCCATGTTAAAAGAACAAGAAGACCTAACGAACGTAGATTCTAGCTTGTCTGAATCCTATGAGGAGTACACCCTTGTAGCCAATCAAGAAAAGCTAAGTCAGTATGGGCTAACAGCGGGTCAAGTTGGAATGGAATTAAATCAAAACGGTCAACGTCCAAAGATTACTACTATCAAACAAGACGGGGAAGAGCTTCAGGTTTATTTAGAAGTGAAACAAGAAGATTATGATAGTATTGAAGATCTTACAGATCGTGAAATCACGACACCAACAGGTCAGTCTATCCCAGTGAGTGAAGTGGTATCTGTTGAAGAAGGAACGACAGAGGACACGATTAGCCGTCGAAATGGTCAAGTATATGCAAGTGTAAGTGCAAAAGCAACAACAGATGATGTTGGCGCAATATCATCAACAGTTAAAAAAGAATTAGATACGATTGATCATCCATCAAATGTAGATATTACGCTTGGTGGAGTAACCCAAGATATCAACGAATCCTTTAGCCAGCTTGGTCTAGCCATGCTTGCAGCCATCGCTATTGTGTATCTTGTGCTAGTCATATTCTTTGGTGGAGCACTAGCACCATTTGCTATTCTGTTCTCCTTGCCATTTACAATTATCGGAGCAGTACTTGGCTTACTCATTGGTGGAGAAACATTGAGCATATCTGCCATGATTGGTGCACTTATGTTAATCGGTATCGTGGTAACCAATGGTATCGTATTAATTGACCGTGTTATTCACAAAGAAAATGAAGGACTATCCACTCGTGATGCGTTGCTTGATGCTGGTGCAACAAGGTTACGTCCAATCTTAATGACAGCACTAGCAACCATCGGAGCGTTGCTTCCGCTAGCATTAGGTTTTGAAGGTGGATCGATTATTAGTAAAGGACTAGGCATTACCGTGATTGGAGGGTTAACAAGTTCCACATTATTAACCCTCTTAATCGTGCCACTTGTTTATGAAACATTAGGGAAATTCCGTCGCAAGAAAAAAGCATAACAAACTATACAAAAAGCGCATCTGCCAAAATTGGCGATGCGCTTTTTTTAAGAAAAGAAAGAATAAATTTTGTTGCTTACATGTCTAGCTTCAGTGCCTATCCCCTGCTGGGGGCAGCAAGGCGCTAGCTTTTCTATCTTTTCTTTTACTACTTTGTATTAGTAACCACCATAACCGCCGCTAAATGCACCTGCTCCAATGATGATAAGCAGAATGAAAAGAACAACTACAAGAGCGAAACCTCCGCCGTATCCGTATCCTCCTGACATCGTATCCACCTCTTTTTCATTTGTTTTTGCCTTCAAGGTTACTATATGTTGAAAATGCAAAAAGGGAAGGGCGAATGTCTATATTTTATGACAGTAGACTTCGTGTACTGTAATGTAAAGGAAGTATCTTACATGTCCAGCCCCCAGCGTCCGGCGACTAGCAAACTTCCTGCCCCTCCTAGCGATAAGTCAACATCGGACGCTTGCGCTTTCTATAATAGAAAAAATGTAAGAAGTGATAGGAGGATGGAAGTTAGGAGCATAGCCAATAATGGTTTTAAAGTTACGGTTCTTACTTTTCGTATATCAACGTTTAATCCTAATCCGCTCATCGCCATGGATAAAAGCATGGTCGTAATAAATGAAATCGTCTCAAGAGCTCCTGAAGGGACTGGGACCTGTTCACCAATCATATAACTTCCAATGAAGCTCATCGCCATAAAACCAAGTAAAAACCAAGGAAAGGCAATTGTTGTTTTTGTATCCTCATTCTTTTTTCGTCGCATCCAAAGCACAAGGAGAAAGGATAACGGAATTAACAATAAGACCCTTCCCAGTTTAGCTAAAAAGGCTAAGGCAAGTGCATCCTCACCAGCCGGTGCTGCAGCTAAAGCAACATGGGCAATCTCATGTAAACTAAGTCCCGTCCACATTCCGTATTGTTCAGCAGTGATTGGCAAGTATGGACCAACGAGTGTATAGCCAATTCCGAACAGTGTGCCTACTAATGCGATGATGCCTACGCTTAAAGCTGTATCTTCGTCTTTTGACTTTATAATGGGAGAAATAGCAGCTATGGCTGCTGCACCGCACACGCCTGTTCCTACTGCAAGAAGGAATGATATAGTCCAGTTAGCCTTTAGCCATTTAGCCAGAAGCAAGGTGATAAGAATGGAAAAGATGATGGTAATTGCTCCTCTGGCTAATAGACCTAATCCTTCCTGGAAAACAACGTCTAAGTTCAGTTTTAATCCAAATAGTATAATAGCAAGTCTTAATAATATTTTAGTAGAAAAATCAATACCGTGTTTTAGTTTAGTAGGGTAGCCCAAGAAATGTCTATACGCTACCGCTAATAATATAGAGGATGCTAATGGCCCTATGTGTTGAAATCCGGGAAGCTGTGCAAGTAACAATCCAGCACTTGCGAAAAGGAATGTGAGCAGGATTCCACCTGCCTGAAGCTTTGTATTTAGTCTGATCATGTTGATTTCCTCCGTTCATACCTTTTATATCTTAAGCGAAACGGAAGTATAAGTTAAATAAATCATGATAATATTATAGATAAGTAATCACTTATGATTAAAGTGGGGGGATACTATGAATCAATCATATCGTGTGTTTGTTGAAGTGGTAGAACGACAACATTTCTCAAGAGCTGCTGAGGCGCTGTTTATGACCCAACCTGCTGTGAGTCAGTATATAAAGGCATTAGAATCAGAGATTGGCACTCAGCTAATTGATCGCAGCCATAAAAAAGTTCGTTTAACCACAGCTGGGAGGATTGTCTATGAGCATGCGAAAGAGATGATCGGTCATCATGAAACGATGCACCATCTCATTCATGAATTGTTTCATGAGCCGACAGGGACGTTAGCTATAGGAGCAAGCTATACATTTGGGGAGTATGTATTACCTCGCATAATGGCACCACTGAGAGAACGGTTTCCTCATATTCAGCCAACTATAACCATTAGCAATACGAAAGAGATAGCAGAAAAGGTGGAAAAGATGGAGCTAGATATAGGAATTGTAGAGGGAGATATTAATCGCGAATTGCTACAAGTGGAGCATTTTGCAGAGGATTATATGCGAATTGTCGCATCATCTAACCATTCTTATACAGAGAAACTCCCTGTTACCGTGAGTGATTTAGAAAATGAAATTTGGATAACGCGGGAATTAGGTTCTGGTACACGAGAAGCAACAGAGAGGATGTTTACCACAATAGGAATAGATCCAGCCCATCGGATGGAGTTTGGGAGTACTCAAGTCATAAAAGAATCCGTTGAAGCAGGATTAGGTGTATCTCTCGTATCGTTATGGGCGTTACGGAAAGAACTCTCCATGAATACGTTGTTTATTGTGGATGTGCCAGAAGGATATGTGAAGCGTTCCTTTTCCACTCTGTTACGAAAAAAACCAATGCAAACGAAAAACACACTCGTATTTAAAGAGCTATTGCATGAAATGGTGAAGGAGTAAGGATATACGGTATAACTAGTTGCGAATAGTACATTTCTTTTCGAAGTTACGATTCATCGATATACTTAAAGTGAATAGGTGTAAGTAGGTGAAATATAAGTGGTTACATAACAGCATATCTAAATATTGTCAAAAACAAAGGGGTAAGATTGATCTTTTTTAGGGAGTTATTCGATTACTGAATAGATCCTCTTTGCTGGAGCTAAACAGCGTAAGCACCAGAAACTTACTTTCTTTTCTTATAAAATATGCTATGCTAGCCCTAATTAACTAAGAAGCAAAGGAGAATGGTATGAGCGATCGGGATCTAGATTTATATAATCAGGTCCTCGAGGGGGATAAGGGAGCCTTAGAAGAGCTTTATGATAAATATGAAAAACTCCTATATTCGTTTGCCTATAAATCGTGTGGGCAAAAGGAAATGGCTGAAGAAGTCATGCAGGAAGTATTTATTAAAGTTTGGACCCAAAAGGCGACATACGACTCGTCAAAGGGTAAGTTTTCCTCGTGGATTTTATCGGTGACCAGATTTACAAGTATTGATATCGTACGTAAGAAAGAAAACCAAAATTATTCCCTTGAAGAAGAGAGGGATACCTTGCACCAGGAAGAACCATCTGCCGAAGATTTAGCAGAGTGGAAAGAGCAAGGAGAAATCGTGCGAGAAGCAGTCAAGCAATTATCGGAAGAACAGAACAAAATCATACAATTATTTTACTTCAAAGGGTTAACCCAAAGGGAAATAGCATCATCATGCAATCTGTCTCTAGGTACCGTGAAAGGCAGGATACGTTTAGCGTTGAAACACCTTAGAAAAGAGTTATCCAACATCAAAGAGAAAGGGGGTGTAGGAGATGCATGAACAGTGCGATCAACTGATTGATTATTTTAATGGTTTATTGTCTGAAGAAGAGGAACGAGAATTTGAAAACCATCTCATGTCTTGTGAGAATTGCCAAGAGGAATGGATGGAGCTTAACGAGCTTACAGAAGACCTCCCATATGCAGCAGAACCTGTAAAGCCACCAGAAGGAATGAAGGATCGTGTACTAGCTGGTGTATTTGCAGAAGAACAGCCGAACGAAACGGAAAGGGAAGCACCTGTTTCGTTTGAAGACGCAAAAGAAAAGAAAGAGGCAGCATATGCATCACCCTACACTCAAAGCGAGAGTCCAAAACGCAAGCGTTGGTTAGCTCCCGCATTAGCAGCAGCCCTGTTCTTATCGTTGGCTGGAAATCTCTACACCATATTACAAGAGGAAGAGCCGCCAGACACGATAACGACAGATGGTATTGACCAAGTATTACAGAGTGTACAATTAGAGGGAACTGGAAGTGCAACTGCCTCCATTGTGGAACAAAAAGATACGAATACGCTTGTGGTGAATGCGAATAAACTTGCAAATCTCCAAGGAGAGCAAGTCTATCAAGTGTGGCTAATCAAAGAAGGAAAACCGTATCGGGCAGGTAGCTTTGTTCCAAATCAAAACGGAGATGGCGCAGTAACCTACTCATTAGATAAGCTACAAAATAAAGGGAAATGGGATCAAATCGCAATATCCAAAGAACCAGATGCCACAAGTGAAACTCCACAAGGCGAGGTAATTTTAAGTTCAAAATTATAGTGATTGATAGACAACCTGGAGAAACCTCTTCAGGTTGTCTTTTTTTACGGCATCACACCCCGCCGTGGTAGCCCGTTAACGGCTGTACAGAGGTGGGGATCTGGCATCGTAACACATTCGTTAGTTTGAAGGTATTTAGGATAATGGTATGTTAGATAGCAAGAGAGGAGACGATACAATGGCCGAATCAGATGTGGTAGTCGTATGGTTTCGGCAAGACTTACGATTACAGGATCATAAGGCGCTTTATTATGCTTTAAAAGATGCAGAGCAATACAACCGTTCCATAATCGCGGTTTTTCATATACATCCTGCGCTAAACGAGTCGTTTACGGTACGTCATGATTATTTTTTTCGTACGGTGGAAGATGTAGCCCAGCAGGCTCAGGAATATAATATCCCCTTCCACTTTATCGAAGGAGAGACAGAAGATGCATTTCGGGATCTCCTTGAGAAGGTACCTACGGTTAAGTCTGTGCATTTCAATTTGGACGAAGTAGGTTTTGGCCGTAAGCGGGATGAACATATGAATCATTGGCTTGAGACAGAAGGAGTACAGGTACATCGGTATATAGACGCTCATATCCATGGTGCAGAGGAAGTGGAGAAACCAGATGGAGGCTTCTATTCTGTGTTCACGCCTTATTATCGAAAGTGGAGTTCATTAAATAAGCCGGCCGTCTTCAATGTGGATAAACAAAAGTTGCAGCAATACGGTGCTGATTTCAGTAAACATTTTGAGGGCGGTAGTGAGGCATTTCAAAACCTGCTCCAAAAGTGTTCGAGGGAATGGAACCATATTGGGGAGAAATCAGCTATTCAACGCCTGGTCTATTTCTTGCATAACAAAGTGAAGGCATATGAAGAGGAACGTGATTTTCCGGCAAAACGGGCCACGAGTATGATTTCACCGTATTTAAAATGCGGCGTTCTCTCACCTCGGACGGTTTATCATCAAGCAATGGAAGTACAACAAGAGTACGGTGAAGCAAAAGGGTTGGAGACGTTTGTTTCGGAAATTGCATGGAGGGACTTTTACAATATGATCTACTACGTCCATCCAAACTGCAAGGATGAAGAAATTAGCTCAAAATACAAACAAATCGATTGGAATCAAGACCAAGAGCTCTTTGAGAAATGGAAAAATGGGGAGACAGGTTTTCCAATCGTAGATGCAGCTATGAAACAAATCAATGAGATTGGCTGGATGCATAATCGCCTCCGTATGGTTGTTGCCTCCTTTTTAACAAAGGATTATTTGATGGATTGGCGTAAAGGAGAGCGTTATTTTCAGAATCAACTGATTGACTATAACCCAGCTTCTAACATTGGTGGATGGCAATGGGCCGCTTCTACAGGAACAGACGCTGTGCCTTACTTTCGTGTTTTTAACCCTATTCGTCAATCGGAGCGCTTTGACCCTGAGGGAGAATTTATAAAAAGTTACCTACCAGCACTGAAAAACGTTCCAAAAAAATACATCCATGAACCTTCCAAAATGACGGAGGCGGAACAGGAGAAGTATGACTGTATCATTGGAAAAGACTATCCTGAGCCGACCGTTGATCATAAAGTCATGCGCAAGAAAGCAATCGCAATGTTTGAGGGTAATGAGGAGTAGCGGAACTGCTGGGTTAGGGGCACGCATATCGAAAGGAAATCCGTGCATAACGATAGAGAAACTCCGCATAAAAAGAACCCAATCCGACTCTTCCTAAAGCATTAGCTAGGAGGGGGCTTGTGCTGGTCATGCATCCCAATTTATGAAATAATAGATAAAAAGAAAACTAGTGTATAGGGGGAGAAATGATGGAACCAACGCAACAACAGTTAGAGAAATATGCAGATTTAGCGATACATACAGGTGTCAATCTTCAAGAGGGGCAAGCGATTATGATCAATGCTCCGGTTGAGAGTGCTGATTTCGTTCGCACAGTAGCTCGTAAGGCGTATGAAGCTGGTGCGAAGGATGTTCATGTGAGATGGAATGATGAAGACTTAACATATTTAAAAATGAAGCATGCACCTATGGAAGTGCTAGAGAATGTAGCTCAGTGGAAAGTAGATGAAGTGATGAGCTATGCGAAGGATGGAGCGGCTATTCTATCTATCTATGCACCAAATCCAGATTTATTAAAAGATATTGATCCGGAGCGTGTCGCGGCTACGAATAAGGCGAGCGGTCAGGCGTTGAAAGAATATCGTCAGTACATTATGAATGATAAAGTAGCATGGTCTATTGTTTCCGTTCCAACCGAAAACTGGGCGAGGAAAATATTTCCAGAGTTAGATGTTAACGAAGCAATCGATCAGTTATGGGATAAGATTTTCCAAATCACTCGTGTAGATCAAGAGGACCCAATTCAAGCTTGGGAAGAGCACAATGCGACGCTACGTAAAGCGCGTGAATATTTAAATCAAAAACAATACAAGAAGCTTGTGTATAAAGCACCAGGTACAGACTTATCTGTTCAGCTTGTAGACAACCATATATGGCACGGTGGAGATACGAAAACACAACAAGGTGTGAAGTTCAATCCTAATATGCCAACAGAAGAAGTATTCACGATGCCTCACAAAGATGGTGTAAATGGTACCGTTACGAGTACGAAACCATTAAACTATGCAGGTAACTTAATCGAAAACTTCACCTTAACCTTTGAGAACGGTAAAGTCGTAGATTTTAAAGCAGAAAAAGGGGAAGAGACGTTGAAGCTCCTATTAGATACGGATGAAGGAGCACGTCATCTTGGTGAAGTAGCACTAGTGCCACATCACTCACCAATCTCTCAATCAGAGCTTATTTTCTTTAACACACTATATGACGAGAACGCTTCTTGTCACCTTGCATTAGGTGGAGCATATCCTACCAATATAAAAGGCGGCTCTGATATGAATGATGAAGAAAAAGCAAGCCATGGAGTAAATGACAGCATGGTGCACGAAGACTTCATGATGGGATCAGCTGATATGGACATTGATGGTGTTCTAGAAGATGGTACAACGGAACCTGTTTTTCGTAACGGGAACTGGGCTATCGACTTCGACTAATCGAATATAGAGTCCTAATAAGCAAGCTCAGAGTTCAACGAAACTCTGAGCTTTATTAATGTAGAAAATATTCATGTTTTCCCACTATCTTCAATAATAGAACGAATAATATGTATCGAGTCCCATTCATGGTTCGAATAATGGGTGAGACTAGGCACTTTTGGAAAGAGTTCTTGATTGATTTCTTCCATCGTCATCCCTTTTGCATATCGCTCGTGTACGTTCCCACTTAGTTCTTCGAGGTAATGTAGCTTCTTCGTAAACATAGATCTCCCGTCTAAGTGATAACCAGAATGAGAACAGTACATCTCTTGAAAATCGTAGGATAGAACTTTGCGAATAGAAGCTATGATTGTAGGTATGGATTCGTCTTTCATTATAATCTTCGTCTTCGGTGTGATAAATAAATCGCCGGAGAACAGTGCGCCTGTTTGTTTATTCAATAAGCAAACGTGGTTTTCTTGATGACCAGGAGTATGGATGATATCCCAAGTGTACTGTCTTGACTCAATGGAATCACCATAAGGGCGGGCTTGAAAAGGTGGTCGGACCCCCCATAATGTCTGTCTGTATTCCGGATAGGTAGCTTTTTGCGCACAAGCTTCAATGGACTGGGGGTGAATATAGATAGGGAGTTGTTTTTCCTGCTGTAGCCAAGCTGCAGTACCAGTATGATCCTCATGATTGTGGGTTAAGCTGACAAAATCAATGTCGCTTTCTTCATAAAAAGGAATCAGTTCATCTAATAAACGATAGGCACTCGTATCAATCAACATACCATCGACAAGATACTGGTACACAGACATGGTGAAGTCCTGATAAGATACCTTTCCTAATATAGATTGGACACCATTATACTTCTCAATCTTCATCATACATTTCCCCTTCATAAAAGAGCTTTTATTTACTTTAACATAATTTGAAAATATAGGAAGTTGTAACTAAAAAACACTCTGATTCAAGTGGAATCAGAGTGTTTAATACACGTAATCTATTAAGCGGTCGTCATTTTCAACCCTACAATCCCAATAATAATACATGACATGAATAAAAGCCTTGTCCATTCTTTCGAGTCTCTGAAAAAAATCATCCCAATTAAAACGGTCCCAAGCGAACCAATGCCTGTCCATACCCCATAAGCAGTACTGATTGGCAACGTTTCAATGGCTTTAGAGAGAAGATAGAAGTTCACTCCACCTGCAATAAACATGAGAACCATGTAAAATTTATTGCGAAACCCATCCGAAAGCTTCAGCAACGTAACTCCAGTGACCTCTGCAAACCCTGCTAGGATAAGTTGTATCCATGCCATTAGTTCGTCACCTCGCTTTTGTTTTGTTCCTCACTTTTGTCTGTAAATTTCAAGCCAATAATTCCTATTACGAGTAATAGTATGAAGAAAACCTTCCATACGTTCATCATATCTGGAGTCATAACAAATTCGATGACAACAGCACCGATTGTTCCTATACCTGTAAATACAGCGTAGGCTGTCCCAACAGGTAGAGCTTCCATTGATTTGGATACAAAATAAAAGCTAATGACAATCGCAACTACGGTTACAACACTTGGAATGAGATTCGTAAATCCATCTGAAAGTTTCATGCTGAGAACCCAAATAATTTCGATTAATCCTGCGATCAATACATATGTCCATGCCATCTATGATCCCTCCTGCTTGTTAACGTTGAACTGGCATAAAAGCTCTCCATGTCATTTGCTTCACGGCTTGTACACGTTTATCGAATTCCTCTTCCGTATAATAGCTATACTCCATGAACAAGCCATCAACCATGCATAGAACCATAGCTATACCTGTATTAGCATCAATCGCAGCTATTTCTCCTGCTTTTATTGCTCTATTCATTTCCTGCTCAAGTAGTGCATTACATTGTTGCTCATACTCCATCAATTTATTCTGTAAACGATCTTGAAACGCTTCAGGTGGAAAAAGCGTCATCCTTCTCCACAGGTTGGCTTTTTCATCGTTCTGTTTATAGAAATCGACATGTAAATCGATGATCCGGTTCAACCGTTCTTGAAATGATTCCTCAGCTGTCTCTGTTAAAAGAGAAGATAGTTTTTCGGTCTCCTCTTCAAATGCTCTGTCGATTACAGCCCAGAATACAGCCTCTTTATTTTTAAAATGAGAATAGATAGATGCTTTTCTCATGCCTGATCGATCGGCTAATTCAGAAAGAGATGTGCCTTCATATCCTTTTCGTGAAAATAGATAAAGAGCACTTTGTAGAATAGTATCTTTACTCAATGGTATCACCTCGTTAACTACCTAACGTTCGGTAGTTAATTGTATCGTGGAAATAAAGCAGAGTCAAGCAGTAGTCTTCAGACCCAATATTTGGTTTCGTGGGGTGGACGTTTGGGAACAAGCGGTATAGACAGTAAATCGAAGGAGTGTAGATTAATGACGAATCAAAATCCGACTGATCGACTAAGAAATCAAATAAAAGAAGTGGTAGAAGAATTACATTTATCCCCTTCTGTTTATCAAATTCTCAAATATCCTAAACATACATTTTCGGTCTCCATCCCCCTTGAGAAGGATGACGGAACCGTCGAAAATTTCACCGGATATCGCGCGGTACATAGTGATTTGTTAGGACCGGGGAAAGGTGGTATTCGCTTTCACCCTGATGTGAATCAAGAAGAAGTCATTGCCCTTTCCATGTGGATGACATTGAAAACAGCCATCTTAAAACTTCCTTTTGGAGGAGCGAAAGGTGGTATCATTGTTGATCCTAATAAATTATCAAAGAGAGAGCTTCAACAATTAAGTAGACAATATGTTCAAAATATAGAACCTGTAATTGGCCCGCAAAAAGACATCCCAGCGCCTGATGTGAATACAGATGGCCGTGTAATGGGCTGGATGATGGATGAATTTTTTAAGCTTAGAGGACGAAATGTGCCAGGTTTTATCACAGGTAAGCCTCCAGTGATCGGTGGATCTGAAGGTCGTGTAGAAGCAACAGGGCATGGTGTGGTAGTGAATATATTGCAAGCGATGAATAAGCTAGGTATGGATAAGGGTGATAATAAAGTTGCCATCCAAGGGTTTGGAAATGTCGGGTCCGTTACTGCTCAAACCCTCTATGAAAAAGGGTTAAACGTAGTAGCTGTCGCAGATATTGATGCGATGGTCTATGATGAAGAAGGCTTGAACATCCCTGAAATGATCGATTATGCAAAGGAAAACGGTTCCCTAAAAGGGTACACTTCAAATGAAAACTCCAATGAGATTTTTGAAGTGGATTGCGATATTTTTGTACCAGCAGCACTTGAAAATCAAATTACCGAACAAACAGCGCCGAAGTTGAAAGCAAGCATCGTTGCAGAAGCTGCCAATGGACCAACATCTGGCGAAGGTGACCAAATTCTTGCTGAAAAAGGTGTATTCGTCATTCCAGATATCCTATGTAACGCAGGTGGAGTCATGGTTTCTTCATTTGAATGGATGCAAAATGATTCTCATGATCATTGGGCAGAAGAAGTAGTGAACGACCGTTTAGAAAAAGATATGGCTAAGGCATTTGAAGAAGTGTTTAGCATGAAAGAAGCCAATAATGAAACCATGCGCCACGCTGCCTATTACCTAGCGGTTAAACGATTAGGTGACGCAATGTTTGCGCGCGGTTGGGTAGATTAAGGGAAAGCTCATCATTCCGTTTCGGAATCGATGAGCTTTTTTATCGAATCCATGTGTTGCTCCTTACGAGCTCTGTCTATATCTGCAAAGGGACAACCAAGTTGTTTTACCCGCTGTAACACATGGTCCATCGTGAACGCTTGTGGCGAGAGAGATTCATTTAATTCATGCCAGAAAATTGGGGTAGCCACCGTTCCTGTTTCCGTAGCTCGTGGAGAGTAGGGAGCTACAATCGTTTTTCCTTCTGCATGTTGGACATAGTCAATATATAACCGATTGCCACGATTCTTTTTTAGTCGCTCCGTTGTAAAATAAGAAGGTTCTTGTTTTACGAGTAAAGATGCGAGCTTCTCAGTAAATATCCTTGTCTCTTCATAGGATAGGGAATGTTCAGGGATAGGGATATGAAGTTGCATCCCTTTGTTTCCCGATGTTTTGGGGAATACAAAAATCTCTAATTTATCACATACATGTTTGAGTAAGGTAGCTGCGCGAACAGCTAATGAAAATGATTCTTTATTAGGTGGGTCTAGGTCGAATACAATTTCATTAGGCATTTCGTGATCTTCTTTTTCAAATGGAATATGATATTCAATTGCCCCCTGATTACCTAACCAAATAAGAGAGGACACATTTTGACACATGAAAAACGTCTCCTCACCTTTTTCGATAGGTGCTACAAACTCAGGTGCATAATCCGGCAAATGCTTTTGATAAAACGATTCCTCATGGACGCCATCGGGGTATCGAATAACGGTTAATCGTTTATCTTGTAGAAACGGCAGCATATAGGGTGCAATGTTCCGTAAGTATAAAAGGAAATCTTGTTTTGTATAAACTGGTTTTATCCACAGTTTTTTATCCTCATTTGTAATATCCACATGTGGAAACAATGATAAATCCCATTGTTTTTTCATAACTGTGCACTGTTCTGGGGATAAGTCGAATCGAAAGGAATCAAACATAGGTTCACGGAGGTCATCTTTTTGGGCGTGCAAACATTTGACATCAACGCATGCACTGGGTTCAAGCTTATACACATGGTTGTGTAATGCGCCGTTCTTTTTAAAGAATTGCTTAAGTGTTTGTTCATCCTCTTTAGGGAGACCGTGCTTAAAGGAACCTAGCATTTCAAGGTTATCCCCACGATATACACATAATGTGTAATACTCATTTGAAGGGTCGTAGGTATGTAATATGCCAGACACAACACGCCAATTTTTCACTTTTAGCCAATCACGTGTGCGTTCTCCTTCTCCGTATGAGCTACTTTCTCTTTTCGCAACCATGCCTTCTCCTAAATGCAACATTATATCATCCCATAGTTTGTCCTTATCTTTGAAAGAAGCGGTATAATAGAGTCGTTCGCTTGATAAACTACTCAAAATAGTATGGAGTTGTTGCTTTCTTGTTTCATAATTCTGTGATGTAATGTCTTCTCCTTTATGTTCAAGCAAGTCAAAACACATGATAGTGGCTGGTCTTTGCTTAGCTGCCTTTTCAATCGACTTCTTGTTGCGCATACGGTTCCGCTGTTGAAGAAGGGGGAAATTTCCTTGCAAAGGTGTGTTTAAAATGGTTAATTCCCCATCAACCCACAATGGAAGATGAGATTGAATAGTAGGGTGGATAGCTTTGCATTCCTCTACAATTTCAGGGAAGCGGTCATGCAATGCTTTTCCATTCCGGCTCCATAGCTCCACACCATCCTCTGTCCAGTGCATTAGTACACGAAACCCATCGTACTTTACTTCATATATCCATCCCTTTTCTGTAGGAATGTCCTCCGATAAGGTTGGTAACATTGGTTTCCGCATACAATCCCTCCATGTTTTGTGCTTTCCTAGCCCATAGCATATACATTGCTTCCCAGGGCGCCCTGAGCTTTTATTCTTATTCTTGCAATTTCAGTTCATTTTACTCATTAAACATAATTGTATAAAAGTTGTAAATGATACATAGAAAAGGAGTGACCTGTATGCACACGATGTGGAAAGGTACGATAAGTTTTGGGTTAGTTAATATACCAGTTAAACTCCATTCTGCCACGGAAAATAAGGATATCAAGTTACGTCAATTACATGAAGAGTGTAAATCTCCATTACAATATGAGCGGACTTGTCCGGTGTGTGAGCGTGAGGTGGAAAATGAAGAAATTGTAAAGGCGTATGAATACGCGAAAAACAAGTTTGTCGTTTTGGATAAGGAAGATTTAGATAATTTAAAAAAAGAGCAAGATGACAAAGCCGTGGAGATTATGGATTTTGTGAAGCTGGAAGAGATCGATCCGATTTATTTTGATAAGAGTTACTTTCTATCTCCTAATGAAGGAGGTTCAAAGGCATATTCGTTACTGCGAAAAACGTTGGAAGATACAAATAAAATAGGCTTAGCCAAAATTATCATTCGCTCGAAAGAACAATTAGCGGTTGTTCGAGTGTATAAAAATACAATCATCATGGAGACGATTCATTATCCAGATGAGGTAAGAGATATACAGGATGTGCCAAATGTTCCGGAAGAAGAGGATTTGGGGGAGAAAGAGTTAACGACAGCAAAAACATTAGTTGATCAACTAACAGCAGAGTTTGATCCAGAAAAATATAAAGATGACTATAGGGAATCTTTAATGGAACTAATTGAAGCGAAGAAAAATGACGAAGAGGTTACTACCGCTAAACCGAAACCTACCCCTGATAATGTAACCGATCTTATGGAAGCATTAGAGAAATCACTAGATAAAAACAAAGGCAAGAAGGGTGCTACCAAAAAGAAGGCAACTCAGAAAAAAACCACCACGAAAAAAACAACAGACAAGAAAACAGACGAAAAAGAAACAGCGTCAGGGAAGAAGACATCTTGATGTACTGAATCGGGGGACAGTGGATTGGCGCATATAGTGAAGGAAAAGGCTTGAGAGGTTAAGTTCAGGGAGCCAAAAATCCAATAAAGTCCTTAAAAAGAACTCAAAAGCATTATGATAAAAAGATTTTTCTTTGCAACATTCATAAAAAAAGCTCTTCCCAAAAGGGAAGAGCTTTTTTGCTAATAATCGTAATTAGTTCTTAACTACGTTGTCAGCTTGTGGTCCACGGTTACCTTCAACGATGTCGAATGTAACAGTTTGACCTTCTTCTAGAGTTTTGAAACCTTCTTCTTGAATGGCAGAGAAGTGAACGAATACATCGTCTTGACCTTCTACTTCGATGAAACCGAAACCTTTTTCTGCGTTAAACCATTTTACTGTACCTTGATTCATGTTTATTCCTCCAAGTGCGTGTTGCACGATAATATTACTATTCTTGCTCTACATTTCATTCAAGAACTTTCTTCTTTCATCATGATTCCGAACAACAATTAGTAAGTTCACTATAGCATGCTTGAATGATGATGTAAACAAGGTGACTATATTTTTTGTTTTTACAATTAATAGAGGTGGATAAGTGAGCTACGATGGTCAGTCGCTAATATTTCATTTTTCTAATGAAAATAGGACGAGATTGGGAGATTAACATTGCTGAAAAACGGTTATACAATATCGTGATATTTACATAGAGTTTACATTTTAGTAACAACATAGCTATTCCCTCTTTCAACATCGAAGAGATATAGGGAAGATTATGAGAGGGTGAACAACCATGGAACGACAAGTGTATTTTGATAATGCAAAATGGATATTAATGTTTTTGGTTGTATTCGGCCATACCATTCAACCATTTACAGAGAATCATCAAACGATTGATGTGCTTTATCATTGGATTTACACCTTTCACATGCCTGCATTCATATTTTTATCGGGTTATTTCGCTAAGGCAAAGAAATCAAAAGAATACATGATTCACTTAATGAAAAAGTTGCTATTACCATATGTGGCCTTTCAAGGAATTTACACTATATATTATTTTCTAATCGGGAAAGGGGATTGGCTCAATTTACCCTTTGAACCGCAATGGGCCCTTTGGTTTTTAATGAGTTTGTTTTGCTGGCATTTGCTTTTATATTGGTTCAGCAAGATTCCTAAATACGCTGCTTTATTCATCACAATCCTAATGGGTGTTGTGGTAGGTTATCTGGATCCGATAGGGCATATGTTTAGCTTATCGAGAACAATCGTATTTTTTCCATTTTTTCTATTAGGTTATTGGTTTAGTCAAAAGGAATTGAAAATGATTTGTCATACAAATTTCCGAACGATAAGCCTTGTAATTATGGTCCTAACAGCTATTGGATTATATGTGACTCCATCCTTTTCGATTGATTGGTTCCTTTCCTCTAAGTCATATCAGGTGATGGAGATGCCTCAATGGGGAGGTGTGATTCGCTTCGGTGTGTACGTCATTAGTATAATGATGACGTTAAGTGTGTTAGCCTGGATTCCATCAAAGTCTTACAAATGGAGTTCGCTCGGGACCAGAACGTTGTATGTGTATTTAATGCATGGTTTCTTCATTCACTTCTTTAGAGAATTTGAGGTGTTTCATGTGGAGTCCTTCTTAGACTTAGTTGGACTAGCTGTTGTTGCGCTTCTTATGACACGTTTCCTTTCTACTTGGACAGTAACCAAACTTGTCGAACCATTAGTGGAAATGTATAAATATCTACCATTGAAGCAACGGTATAGGTCTAGTACGACCAAGTAACTATTTCCATTTACCAGGTTTAAACATTAGGGTTTTGTGATAATTTAACCATGTAGCACACATAACACGTTTCATCAAAGGAGAGTGTAAAACGTGGCGAATAAAGTATTAATGATTGTAACGAGTGCAGGTTGGTTAGATGAAGATCACAAAACTGGTCTTTGGTTATCTGAATTTGCAGAACCGTATATGGAATTTACTCAAGCTGGTTATGACGTAACTGTAGCAAGTGTATCTGGGGGAGAAATTCCGATTGATCCAAACAGCATATCAGGGGACATTCCTGAGGATTGGGAAGGTGTAATGGAGCCATTGAAATCCACGACATCTCTTGATGAAGTGAACCCTGAGGAATATGTAGGTGTGTTCTTACCAGGTGGACACGGTACTATGGTGGACTTTCCTGATAATGAAACGATGAAAAAAGCATTACAGCCATTTGTGTATGATGATAAACTAATCGGATCTGTTTGCCATGGACCAGCAGGTTTTGTAGGGATTACAGAAAAAGATGGAACAGCTTTTGTTAACGGAAAGCGACTTACAGCTTTTACGGATGGAGAAGAAAAAGATACGCAGCTAGATTCTAAGGTGCCATTTATGCTCGAAAGCCGTCTAACAGAGCTAGGTGCTAGATTTGTTGCTGAGCCCAATTATACCGTTCACGTCGAAGCAGACGGAAACTTAGTGACAGGACAGAACCCTCAGTCCAGTCTTGAAACCGCCCGTAAATTTCTACAAAAATTAGAAGCATAAATAAACAAGCAGGATGAGGAAACTCATCCTGCTTGTTTTAGCTTTGTGAACTTATTGAGAAATGGTCGGATCGCTCATATTTGTAAAATCTCGCTTAAACACCCTCGTTTCAAATAGAAGCTTATCCCTCTACTCTAATAATATTTTTTAGCTCCAATATATCTTGGCTCCCAATAAACGTTGTTCATGGAACTAATCGTGACTCCTTGTGAGGAACTGGCATGGATGAATCGATCATTGCCAAGGTAGATACCTGCATGAGAAGGGCCCTCTTTATATGTCTCGAAAAACACAAGATCTCCTCGTTGCGGTGAAAAAATTTCTGTTCCGGCAGGATAAATGGTAGCTACTGTACGTGGAATGGAGAGTCCATGTTCTTCAAAAACAAATTGTAAAAAACCGCTGCAATCAAATCCACTAGGTGATTCCCCGCCCCATTGATATGGCACACCTAAATATTGTTTGGCAGTCGTAATCAAATCTTGCGATACACCACTTTTTTCTTGTAGATATAACGTTTGTCCTGAGTAAATGGTGTTTGTATGAAGATTATTGGCTTCCTTGATTCCATGAATAGATTGATTAAATGTCTGACTAATACTCCATAAGGAATCCCCAGGTTGAACAGTGTAGGTATTTGATGTTTTGGCTGGGATGGTTAATGTTTGTCCGGGATAAATATGAGTTGAGGCTAACTGATTTGTTTGCTTCAGTTGTGTAATAGTAGTGTTATGTTCCTGTGAGAGCTTCCATAAGGAATCTCCTTTGTTAACCATAATAGTCTCAGCGTGTGTTGTAGTCCATGCTGTGAGACTAAAAATCGAAGTAGCAAGCGTGATTTTCTTTACAAAACCTTTTGTGTTGAACATATAGGTAGCAACCTCCTGATGTTATGTTCTGAAAGATATATATAGGTAGGATGTTTGCACAATTATTATCGTAACAAAGGTTAAACCTTATTAAAGCTAGTAATTGCTGGTGTAAAAGGAGGAGAAAGTAAACCGTTCCAAATCTTTGCCGCTAGTATTAGTAGCCCCTTCTTTCTCCCTATAACTCATCATACTTTTCGCTTATGATTTATAGTTTGTAACAATACAACGTACTTATTACTTAAAATATTAAATCTCTGTAAATTTCGACATTTTTGACGCGGAGCATCCATATAAAGTACCTGATTCAGATAAGGAAACTTGTCCTAAAAAATCGAATAATACACACCTTGATATGAAATAATTGGATATACGGTAGTTACATATGAAGTCTAAAGCCCTATATTACAAGTTTGTTACGGATAACACCCTTGCTACTTTAATACCTATTCTTCATTTTTTAAGTGTGGTAGTCTATTTTGTACAAAGATAGAGAATTGTTTTGACTTCCACCAATTATGGTGAGTGCTTTCGTACATCTCTATACTTTAAGGATTTCGTTTACGTACGAGTTTTGTTTTTTCCCTATTAAAAAAAGTAGGGTTCATGAAAGTGGCGCAATTATGTAAAGGGAAGTGGAAAATGATAAAAGATTCACATGATGTAGATCAGAGCATTGCAGAAGTGATGGAAGGTGTAGTTCGTCGTAGTTGGAAAGAATCCGAAATAACAGGAATAGCTCGTAACTTTATTCATTACAAGAAAATAGAGGGGTTTTCCTTTGCGAAGCTAACTCGGTTACACTTTCAAATGTTTAGTGAAAAGGAAGAAGATCTAGTCCTTTATCCTTCAGCCGCTGTCGAGCTATTAATTTTGTCTTTAGATATATTAGATGATCTACAAGACCAGGATGCAGTTGATAAACCTTGGTGCCAAGTCTCTCACGCGATTGCTATGAATATAGCAACGGGACTTTTGATGTTGAGCATGAAAACAATAGAAGAAGCAAATTACGAACAAGACAAAAAGCATCAAGCCATTCAATATCTTTATACTCATGTGCTAAAAGCCGTTAGTGGGCAACACATAGATTTGAATGATGCAATTGAAACAGATGAGCAGTATTTACAAATGGTTGAATCGAAATCTGGAGCATTAATGGCTTGTGCGTGTTTGGTGGGCACATCTCTTGCTACTGACCATCAACATCACATCGTGGAAGAGTATAGTACAAGTTTCGGAGTAGCTGCTCAACTAGCAAATGATCTTGAAGACGTATCCAGGTGGGATACAAAAAATGATCTGCTTTACAAAAAGAAAACACTCCCTATCCTTAAGCTTTTAAACCAAACGGAACACAAAAATGCTTGGTTAAACGAATACTATAAAGGATTGCTTGATAAAGAGTTTATCCTTGAGCATAAGCAGGAGATTTTTACTTGGATACAACAATCACCTGCGTTGAAATATGCTCAAGTGATAAAACGAATCTATCAACGTAAAGCTAGTGATAAGTTACAAGAAATTTCTGCTCATGATCGTTGGAAAGAGAAACTCCAGGCGTTAATCGAAGAGGTCTAGTTTTTTTAATAAGGAAAAGACAAACACGAATGAAAATTAGTTGTATGGTTTTAGCGATAAAAATATAAGCTTAATGGAGGTAGTTTTACATGTTACAGAAAATTGTAGAAAGTCTAACAAAAGACCCAAGTCTAGTTGAGAAACTACAAGAAGGTCAGCTTCGTTTAATAGGAGTTTCAGAAACAGAAGAAGCGGCAATTAAAGATGTATTTACCACAGGAAATCAAGATCATTCTAGAGGCATGACTTACTGGAAATAAGGCGGAACCCTATAGGAGTGGACGAATAGCCAGAAGCTTTCTGGCTATTTTTTTCACCTTCAAAACGCGTCCTTTTACCTATGACAAAACAATGAATATAAACGTTTTTGTTAGTTTCATACACCATGTGGAATAGGAAAGTTTCGCAAGTTACATACACTTATAGGACGGAAAGGGTATTGAAATGGAAATTATACGTAATAAGAAAATACTCACAACTCTTTTCACTTCCATTATCATCTTATTAGCATTGTATTTATTACTTGTTACGTTTACGAAGTCATATACAGGTATTAATGCTACGCAAACTAGTGAAGGGAATTGGGTAGTCGCAAGCGTTGAAGAAATGGGTTGGGGGAGTATTAATGATATACAAAAGGGCGATGTGATACTTCGAGTCAATAATCAACCACCTAGTTCACATAAGCCACTTAAGCGTTTTGGTGTGTTAGGAGACTTGCAGGAGCTGGTCATTAAACGTAATCAAGAGATCAAACATTTCACAGTGAAAAATAGCATCTACTCGGAAACGCTCATTTATCATAGTATCATCCCTTTCCTTGCTTTCTCTGTTCTATTTGCATTTTCTGCATTGATATATGCTAGAAAGAAAGAGGACTTTAATGCATTGTTATTAATTGCCTTTTTCCTGGCTGTAGGATTTGGTTATTTAAGTGCTGCAGCCTCGGCTCGAACGGATTTACTAGCAAGGTTTGTAAATGGGATCTCTTTATTAATGATACCAGTGCTTTTGCTTAATTTTTATTATGTCTACTTTTCAAAGTACGATATCAAATTATTACAACCTAGAATTCTTTATTTTCTATATAGTATCAATACAGCCATTGTCATCATTGAAACCGTTTATTTATATTTACCTATAAGTGGGTTTTATACGTATATCCGTCATGGACAATTGATTTTATTTAGCTATGAAATTGTATTTTGCTTATCCATTCTAGTGTTTTTTTATTTTCGATATCGAAATACGATACACAAACCCGTTTTCCAAAATACAATATTTGCTATAGTAGTCTCTTTTCTACCATTCATTGTATTTACAGCTGTCCCTAGTACATTCTTTGGAGTGAATTTATTACCACCGGCTGTTACGGCTGCTTGTATTATCTTTTTACCAATGTTCTTTGTCTATCAAGTATTAACCAACCGTTTATTTGATATTGATTTTATCAATAGTAGATTACGCTATTATTCGTTTATCGCTAGTATCTTAACGGTAATCATTGTGGGCTTACTAACGATATTGACTAGTTTCTCAATTGTGCAATGGATTCGTTTGGTTATTATTTTCTTTGTGACGTTTATTGCTTTCTTTTATTTTGAAGAACGGCTGAACATAAGACCAAGAGTATTCGGTGAAAAAGTAAACTACCAATTGAGTTTGGATCAATTTTCGAAGGATATTTCGAAAATATTAAAAAGAGAAGAATTAGATGAACGCTTAATACGTGAAGTGAAAACGGTACTTCCGGTCAATGGTGTTTCCTTATTAGAATGTCAAAAAGGTCAGTCTGTCGTTCAATTGGTACAAGGTGACTATGAGTATCCTGAAGAAGAAATTAGCCATCACTGTTTGGAATCGGCTGATGTGAAAACGACAGGTGATTTTTTTAAAGTAAATAAAGGCCTCTGTTATGTGGTTAGTGAGATGAACGAGTCATTACATTTACTTTGGATTGATAAGAAAATGAATCATACCCCTTTTAATAAAGATGAGCAAAGATGGTTGAAAACACTCGTTCATTACACAAGTATTGTTCATGAGAACTTCCAACTTATTGAAGGGGTAACGGAGGAACTAAAACGATCTATGTATCAAAATAATGAAGCCCCATTTTGGTTGCTTCGTTTATTATTTAATTTATCAGAAAAAGAACGTGCTCGACTGGCTTCGGATTTACATGATGCTGCTCTTCAGGAACAACTTGTATGGTATCGCAAAGTAGAGGAGTTGTTAGAAGACCAAGAAGTGCCTAGGCATGTGAGTGGAGAGCTAACAGAAGTGAAAGAAGGCTTGTTGGATGTAGTTCAGCAAATTAGGGAGACGTGCACTTTCTTGCGTCCACCTTTTCTTAAAGAATCTGGCGTTGTAGAAGCGTTATCCTATTTAATCGATCATTATCGGTTGCGTTGTGATTTCAATGTTGAGTTTCATGCACAAGAATTTAGCGTTGAATTAGAACATGAGCAATCTTTGGCTATATACCGTATTGTACAAGAATTGCTAAACAATGCTTCTAAGCACTCTCAAGCTACAACGGTTGAATTTGACTTGAAGAGCGAAGGAGGCATGGTCGTGTTGAATTATAAAGATGATGGGGTTGGCATTCCTCGTGAGGAATTGAAAAAACGTCATTCAGAGAGTATGGGGTTAGATGGCATCAGGCAACGTGTGAAGAGTCTGCAAGGTAATGTTGAGTTCTATTCACCAGAAGACGGTGGGTTTGAACTGGCCATTGTTCTTCAGACTACTTCGAATTCAAATTCTTATTTTGCATTTTCATAAAAAATACATCTGAGTAAACGAAAAGTAATGTAGGTGGAGGGACCTTTATGATACGAATATTGCTAGTAGATGATCATCCTTCAGTTGGTGAAGGAACCAAACTAATGATTGAAAAAGAGGAGGATATGGAAGTTACTGTAGTAGATTCGGCTGGTAAGGCTTTAGAGCTAGTCCCAAAACAAGAATACGAGCTAATGTTATTTGATTTGCGGATGCCTGGTATGAATGGAATCGAACTCATCAAAAAAGTTCGGGCTTTAGGAGTGAAAACGCCGATTCTAATATATTCTGGTTATGATATTGGGCCACATTTTAATACGCTAGTAGAAGCTGGAGTGTCTGGATTTATTAGTAAGACCGAACCAAGAGACCAATTAATTATGTATATCAGGTGCGTTATTGCTGGGAAGGTGATTCTTCCTCTTTCCCTATTTAAGCAACTTAGGCGGGTAGAGGTGCAAGTAGGAGAATCAGAACCTGTTACAGCCTCTCAAGAAGCGGAGGTAGTAGAAGAAGCTACAGATGTATCCATTAATCCAAAAGAACAAGAAATTCTTCAAGAAGTCGCCAAAGGAAAAAGCAACAAAGAAATCGCCAAAAAGTTTTACCAAAGTCAACGAACCATCGAGTACAACTTAACCGAAATATTCCGAAAGCTACAAGTAAAATCCCGCGCAGAAGCAGTATTGAAATCGAAGCAGTGGGGAATTATTGCTGAGGATATTGATGAATAAAGAGAGGAAGGGCTAAACCTTATGGGTTTGGCCCTTTTTTAGTATTTAGTGAATTTTTGGGATGGAGGGAAGGGCGCGCTTTAGAGGCATAATATGGAAGATTTGGATTCGAGGCATATTAGGAAGAGAGCGTAACGCACCCCCGAGAGAGCGAAAGCGGGATGGAAGAGAGCATAACGCACCTCAGAGAGAACAAAAAACGTCTAGGGATCCCCTAGACGTTTCATTAATACCTATTTATTCATTTGCTACTTTCCAATATTCATAAGCATGAACAGCATTGCCGTGGTAGGATGGGTTGTCGTTGAAGTGACGTTTCGCTTCATCTAACTCTTCTTCCATCACTTGCTTACCTTCTTCATAGAACGAAATGTGCTTGTTTTCGTCCATCTCTTGCATCTCAACAGATACGACGAGTTCCTTGTTAAGCTCCTCTGCAAATTCCATTTCTTTCTTCGATACATCAATAATACCGTTGGTTCCTGCGGCTGTATCTCTGAAAGCCATTAAAGTAGTGTGGTCTAATGTGTCGATGAACCACTTACTGAAAGAAGTGTCTTGCTCGCCTGGTGTTTTGTAATCGTCTAGCCATATGGCTAGGTCTGCGCTCGTTTCTAAATCGGAATTCTTGTTCACTTCGTCCACGAATGTTTGGATGTTCGTCTTCCAAGTCTTCAGAACGTCCTCTGTATTTCCATTCCAGTTCTTTAAGACATATGGTTCGATATCAAGGTGAATCCCATCAAATTGCTGTCTTGGAGGAACGGCTTTTTGATAGCTAGTTACATAGTCAACAAACATGTTAAGGCGCTTTTCCCCTTTTTCAAGAGCCCAATTAGGGTGGCCACCCATAGCGTGTACCTCAATGCCTGCTTCATGAGCTTTTTCTACAAATTCGTTGTAAACCGTGTAATCTTGCGTACGATCTAATCGAGTATAAAGCAAGTTAATATCTTTTTCTTTTGCAAACTCTAGAATTTTATCTGGTTCCTCAATAGCATTTTCAGCATGCCATATGTAGGTTCCGCGAATGTCTTCATTATCGACTTCTTCAAAATTAGGGTCTTTTTTTGCGTTGGACAAGTAATTCTTAAATTGATTATCCATTGTTCGAGCTAAAAAGATAGAGAATTGTGCTCGAGTAGTGGAAGCATTGGGGCGGAACGTATCGTCAGGGAAACCTATCGAAATTCGATTGGAAACCACTTCACTGACATATTTGCGGTTACCGTTTACATCATCGAAGTCTTTAGAGATGGGTTCATTCTCTAGGTTATAGGCTCTTGTTAATACAGCAGCCATTTCAATTCGTTTAATATTTCGGTCAGGTTGAAATTCATTCGAATCGGTCCCTTGAATGATGCCCTCATCTACTAATGTAGCAACATATTTATAATGAGGATGTTCTTTAGAAATATCATCAAAATTAGGATTTGGACGATTGTCAGTTGATAACCCTAATTCTCTCGTTAGCATAATGGCAGCTTCCATTCGAGAAACATCATTCCCAGGCCGGAATGTACCATCTGGATACCCCTTAATAATACCTTGGTCTTCGAGATACTGGATTTCTTCATTCCCTGTAATGTCTTCTGAAACATCGGGATAGTTTGTCTCACCATGAGCGAATGGTGCACTCCAAGCTGTAGCAATAAATAAGCTTGCTAAGAGACTTGCTGTGATTTTGTTTGTTAATCCACTCACTTCTGTTCCTCCTCTCAAATCGTTAAGTGTCACCATCTTATTTAATTCTCCATATAAGAGGCTCACTCCGTTAAAACTTTCGAACTGGATACTATATATAATGGGGTTAGAAGTATATACATTATTTCACTATATCTGTGGAACCTTTTAAAAGCACAGAGATAACTGTGTTCTTTCCCCTCATTTTTTATATCCTTTTCTAGTAACCTAGTGACTTCTATCAAATTAGTCTTCAGCATTCAGCCAGTAATCATAGGCATGTACCACATAACCTTTGTAAGAAGATTTTTGACTAAGTTCTTCTTCTGTTTGCTCGAGAGCCTCTTCCATTTCTTTCTCTCCTTCTTCATGAAAGGAAATGTGTTCTACGGATTCATTTTGTTTCATTTCAACAGATATGATGATAGGTTTATCCAAGTTCGTTGCAAATTCCATTTCTTCTTTAGATACGTCTAAAATTCCACCAGATCCTTTCGCATAATCTCTAAATGCCATAAGTGTTGTATGATCTAATTGGTTTATCATCCATCGACTAAAGGAAGAGTCTTCTTCGCCGGGGATTTCATGATCGTCTAGCCACATAGCTAAATCAACACTTGTTTCTAACTCGGACTCTTTTTTCACTTCGTCTACAAACAACTCAATATTGTCTTTCCACGTACGTAATACTCCGTTCTTATCTTTAGACCATTCAGGCAAAACGTAAGGCTCAATATCGAGGTGAATACCGTCGAATTTCTGCTCCTCTGCTACTGTATTATTGTAGGTTGTGACGTAATTAATAAACATTTTTAATCGTTCTTCGCCTTTTGCCAGAGCCCAGTTCGGGTGACCTCCCATAGCATGCACTTCAATTCCAGCCTTATGTGCCCTTTCTACAAAGCTTTTATATGCTGAAAAATCTTTTCTGCGATCTAAGCGAGTGTATAGAAAATTGAGGTTTTTTTCTTTAGCGAATTCTAGGATTTCATCAGGAGATTCGATTAAATTACTGGCATGCCAGATGTAGGTTCCTTTAACGGAGGATGGATTTTGATTAGTAGACTCGTCAGATTCATCCGTTTCTTCATCTGTTTTTTCTTCCGTCGTCTTCTCAAGAGAGGACCAATGACTGTATCGATCTACAGCGAAACCGATATAAGAAGGTTCCTCTTTTAAATGATGTTCTAATATATTTAGGTGCATGTTCAAATTGCCAATCCCTTCTTCGTAGAAGGAAACATAATCCTGTCCTGTGTCTTCGAGAGTGATGCCGACTACTATTTTCTTACCCAACTCATTCGCAATGTTAAGTTCATCCTCTATTAAGGAAACAACACCGTTTTGCCCTTCTAGCGTATCGCGAAAAGCTAAAATCGTAGTGTGATCAAATTGACTAATCAACCACTTGTTAAAAGTCGTCTCCGGTTTGTTTGGTGTCTTCACCTCATCTAACCAAAAAGGAATAGAGGCGCTGGTTTCTAATCTTTTGGAGGCATGTACATCTTCCGTGAATGTACGGATGTTTCCTTTCCATTCCTTAAGAATGGTTTGGGCATTTGTGTACCATTGCTCCAGAAGCTGAGGTTGAATTTTTAAATGAATACCTGCAAATTGTTCATTCTGATTTACCTCGCTGTTGTAGTTCTGAACCCAATGAGAAAAATCAAGCAATGCTTGCTGATTGGCTTTAAGAGCCCAAGAGGGTTTTCCTCCTAATGCGTGTACATCAATCTCTTCTTCTGAAGCCTTACGAATGAAGTTTTTATAAACGGAAGGGGAATGCTTCGAGTCGACCTTAAGGTAGATGGTGTTGATTTCGTTCTGTTTACTTTTTTTTATAATATCTTCTGTTTCGGATGTAAGGTCGGTATCCTCTACCCATAACGCATTCTTCTTTTCTTCAGGATTCGACCAACCTGTAAGAATTATTGAAATGCTAATCAATAGCATGAGATACATCGGTTTTTTGTTCATATTTTTCCCCCCCACTTCTTTGGATAAATCAAATTGTCACACTTATGATGCTATAGATAGCACCAGTTACTTTTTGATTCATCTGTATTTGTAAATATTTTTTTATTACAAAATACGGCATTTTTCCTGCTTACAATTACTTCGTGTTTTTCGGTGGTTCCGAAATCCAGTTTCGGTACTCCGGGTGAATCTTTTCACAAACAACGTAATAATTGACTGGTGCTAATGTAAGCGCATAACCAAACCAACTTTTCTCCTGATTATCTACACTCCTTCCTTTGAGCGTTTTTCGGTAGATTCCGTTAATACCGAAATAAAAATTCGTAACTCCGAACTACGGTTTTCGATGAGAAGCCATGAAAGGCCGTGTTAGGGTTAAGTCGTGCTTGAAAATAATGCACCTTAAAGGTAAATGTTTCGACATGTTTTTGCAAGATGTTTTTCAAAAATATGGAAAATAAGTGTTGGGTTACCGTTTCGTAACTTCACTGAATAAGAAAATCTTCATTTACTCTTGCACGTGTAATAAGGGAGGCATGAACCATCGTTTGGAAGAGAGGGAAAAGTATCCTAATCCTTCTGCTATTACTCATTGTTGGCGGTACTGCATATTTTAAAGTCTTCGCAATGGAGAGTATTGAGCGGAAAGAGTTAGAAGACGGTACTCAAATGAAATTTCGAACGACGAATAATGAAATTGAAATCTATAAAAATGATTCATGGTCACCTCTTTTTATTAAAGGTGTAAATCTAGGAGCAACGTTACCGGGTAAGTTTCCTGGGTCATTACCAATCACCAAAGATGATTACTTTCGTTGGTTTGGCATGATAAAAGATATGGGAGTTAATACTATTCGGATTTATACCATTCATAAGCCAGTCTTTTATGAAGCCTTAGTTGAATTTAATCAACGTCATGGAGAAGATCCTCTATACTTCATGCAGGGAGTTTGGTCCCCAGTAAATCTATTAGAAGAGCAAGAGGATGCACAATCACCTGAAGTAACAAAAGCTTTCAAAGAAGAGGTTAAAAGAGCAGTTGGAGCTGTTTATGGAGATATCACCATTCCAGAAAAGGATGGTAAAGCGAGCGGGACGTACACAGCAAATGCTGGTCAGTATTTACTAGCCTGGCACCTCGGAACAGAGTGGGGGCCAAAAATTGTCCAAAACACGAATGAAAAGCATTCGGATGCAGCACCTGTGAAAGGTGAACATTTTCAATCAAAACAGGATGCTGCGGCTTTTGATAAATGGCTAGCTGAATTACTAGATTACACAGCCCAATTAGAAAAGAAACATGGATGGGAACACCCAATGACCTTTACGAATTGGGTTACAACAGATCCATTACAGCATCCCAAGGAACCTTTACCAACAGAAGATTTAGCAAGTGTTGATGCAACAAATATCGAGACCGAAAACTGGGAAGCAGGCTACTTTGCCTCATATCATGCGTATCCGTATTACCCAGATTTTCTCCGTTTAACTGATAAATACAACCATATTAAGAATACAGAAGGAAAAGTTGACCCTTACAAAGGCTACCTTCGAGAATTAAAAGATTACCATGAGAACATGCCGATTATGATTACGGAATTTGGGGTGCCGTCCTCACTCGGTAACGCTCATATTGGACCGTTAGGAAGAGACCAAGGAGGTCACACCGAGAAACAACAAGGCAATATCAACGCGGACTTATTAAAAACCATCTATCAAGAAGATTATGCTGGAGCGTTAGCATTTGAATGGCAAGATGAGTGGTTCAAGAAAACATGGAACACGATGTCCTTTGAAGAAGCTCATAGCAGGCCTGATTGGTACAACTATCTATCAAATGAAATGTCCTATGGACTCTTAGGAATGTATCCAGGAAAAGAAGATGACATTCAAATTGATGGAAAACAAGATGATTGGCAAAAGCTTAAAGATAAAGAAAAGCAAGACATTACACCTAAGATGGACGGTTGGAAGTCGATTACTACTACACATGATGAAGGTTATGTGTACATCACAGCAAAACTTGAAAATAACTTTAGTCCAAGCAAAGAAAATCTTTACCTGGGTGTAAACACCATTTCTGGTGGGATTACGCAAGGTGGTCCCTTACAAGATGCACAACTTAACGAAGGACTAGAAACACTTATTCGTTTTGGTAAGGAAAAAGAAACTAAAGTGCTCATTAGCTCTGACTATGATTACCATAATCAGCTATATAAAGGAGAAAAAGGAAAAGCTAGGATTTCGAAAGACACCGGCACCTTCCAACCTTGGCAACTACCCGTGAGTTTAAAATTAGAACCTCCTCACGCTAAGTACTCTGTACCTTTTAAAGAGGTTGAAGTAGGAAAACTGCCAAAAGGAACAGCTGGAGAGTTTGATAGTAAAGATTATCAACCTCAGGTTCTATGGCAATCGCAAGGGAACGTTATTGAAGCAAAAATTCCGTGGGCTTTGCTCGGATTTTCAGATCCTAGTAAACGAAACGTTGTAAGCTATGAAACACACAAGCAAGAAACGAATGAATTGAAAACGAAGAAGGCAGAAGGAATTCAGTTCGTTCCTTGGACGGTACTAGAAGGATCAAGTAAAGCAACTGGCCTAAGCGAGGAGCCTTTCCCTGTTACAGAGCTTCCTTTATACAAATGGGAGCCATGGACAAAGGTTCAGTACGCTGAACGAAAGAAAGAGAGCTATTACGAAATGCAAGACGCCTTTAAGCAATTAGAAGAAATCAAAAAATAGGGAGGGGAACCAATGTTTTTTAACCTACAAATGGCCTATTGGGTTGTTTATGGATTACTGGCAATAATGGGGATTTTAACCATTGTTATCATGGCAATTAAATTTAAAAATGTCAGAAATCAGAAAAAAACAGAAGTGTCTCTACAAAAATTCCAGAGTTATCTGGACTATGTTCAATCACAACTTGATGAGGAAGATAGATTACGGATACCCAATCAAAAAGTAGGTGACTTTGACAAAAAAGTACTTCAAAAAGTTCTAATTGATTGGATTCAACGTCTATCCGGAGTTCACCGGGATAAGCTAATCACACTTTGTCATGATTTAGGATTAATTGATTTCAACTTAAAACAAATCAAAAGCTTGTCTGAATTTAAGCGGTTAGATGCAGCTTACTATTTAGGAAGTATGCGAAGTTCAGAAGCTATACCGGATTTGTTCAAACTATTAAAGAAAAACAAAGAAGGTCCTGAAGCCTTTATTATTGGTCGCTCCATTGCTCAAGCTGCAGATAAGCCAGAAGATGTGAAAGAGATGCTGACATACTTGGCTAAAGAGGAGCGAGAGAATTACCACTTACTAGCAGATATTGCAGGTGAGTCGACGCTAGATATGAGTGTGCAATACAAACAACTATTAACTAGTGAGAATACAGAACTAGTGAAGTTAGCTCTATTAGGCTTATCTAATCAAACTGATTCTGGAATGGATTCCAATGTTCGTTCCTTTGTGTATTCCAAAGACAAAGAAATTCGAATGAACGCTGTAAGACTCCTAATTACATCTGGTGCATGGACATCGGGTGAAATAAAACAGATGATTCATTTTAATGATTCAGACGTTCGGGCATTCATTGCCCAATGGATTGGAGATTCTGGAGTTGTTCAATTTGCTGATCAGTTGCAAGAGGGGGTTAAGGATTCGGATAAGATTGTAGCTCGTACCTGTGCCAAAAGTCTACTAAAACTAGGTGAATCTGGCTTTATCAAACTATGTGAAGTAACGATTCAGAACGAAGGTCAGCCCGTTGCCGATCTCGCTTTAGAATGTATTCAAGAGGACCTGAAAGAAAGCTCTGTTAAAACAGGAAACATCGAACATGTTACAAGTTATAATCAGAAATTGTACTTGTATCAAAAATACTTTGGTAAAGATGAAGACTTAACACAAGCGATATAAGCAGGAAGGAGAGGAAAATGAGAGAGATACTATTTGGTTACGGTATATTCGCAATGTATTACGTAATCGCAATTAACACGATTTATTTAACAATCATTCTATTTTCCTTTAATAAAGTGTCCTCTATCTTAAAAGGAACTCTTTATTCGAAATATCAATCCTTATCGGGATCCAAAAATGTACCACCAATCTCAGTCTTAGTACCAGCATATAATGAAGAATTAACGGTCATAGAAAACGTAAGATCATTACTCGCATTACACTATCCAAAATATGAAGTCATCGTTGTTAACGACGGTTCAAGTGACAAAACAGTGGAAGTCATAACCGAGGAATTTAATTTAAAATACTTCGCACCGTCTTCCGTTGAGAAGAAAATAGAAACCGCTGAAGTAAGAGGCATTTATTACAATCCAAACTACCCGAACCTATATGTAGTCGATAAGGAAAATGGAGGTAAGGCAGATTCCTTAAATGCTGGTATTAACTTATCAAACTATCCACTTATTGCATCGATTGACGCGGACTCTTTACTAGAAAAAGACGCCCTAATCCGTATGGCTAGAAAGTATATGGAAAACCCGGAACAAAACGTGGCAATTGGCGGGAATGTCCGCATTGCTAACGGTTGCAAAATTGAAAATGGCGTTGTGAAAGACGTGAACTTGCCGAAGAAACTACTTCCGATGCTGCAAACTGTTGAGTATATGAAAGCGTTCCTTGGTGGTCGTATCGGCTGGAGTAAAGTGAATGGCTTAATCATTGTCTCCGGTGCCTTCGGAGTATTCCGAAAAGATTATGTAGTGGAAGTTGGAGGTTATCGTGGTGGTTATCCTGGTGAGGATATGAACATCATCATCAAGCTTCACCGCCACATGCTAGAAAACAAGCTTCCTTACAAAGTTGAATTTGTTCCTGATGCCGTGTGCTGGACACAAGCGCCAGATAGCTTCAAGATCCTCGGTAGTCAACGTAAAAGATGGGGACGCGGTAACTTGAAGAATATGATTGATGAAGGACGCCACATGTTCTTGCGTCCAAAATACAAGATTATGGGACTACTAACGATTCCATACAACATTATATTTGAAACGCTAAGTCCGTATTTCCGCATAACAGGATTATTGGCTTTAATTGGGTACACGATGATGGATATGACTGGTTGGAAGATTCTCTTAGCATTTAGCTTAGTCAACATCGCCTATGGAACATTACTAGGATTAGGATCTCTATTAATAGAAGAGATTGCCTTCCAACGTTTCCCTAAAGTAAGAGATTTCTTCAAAATGCTTGGATATACCGTGTTAATGTTCTTTGGATATCGACAACTCGGTATTCTATGGAGGTTCCTTGGTCAAATTGATTACTTCCGTAAGAATAACACCTGGGGCACGATGACAAGGACAAGCTGGAACTCAGAGGACAACAAATCAGCCTAATGAAACGTAGCAATGAGGAGGAATTTGTAATCATGGCACAAAGTCAACATGTTGGTTCACGTATCGTTAAAACCTTTAACCATTTTCTTCAATATTATCAAGAAAGCAAATTAGCTTGTGGGATTATTATCGTTCGTACTGATTTGAATGAAAAGGAACTAGAAAATCTTCAAAGCTTTATGGAGAAAGAGGAACCAACAGTAGGAGCTCAGTTTAGTTATGATCACTCAGAAGGTCTTCTTGGAATTCTTCTAGATGATTGCAACATTGGCTACACTCATTTTTATTCACTATTTATTAAAGATTATTTACAGCAACAAGGATGTCTGAAGGGTTCCCTTTTAGTAGGGAGTTTTCCAGAAAGTAGTGATTATGCTGAGCAAATGTTATTCAGTATGATTTGGGAAATGATGGACAAACCTCAAGACCAGTACAATATTGAACTATTTCAATATGACCGTCCTAGCAAAGAATGCAATCGTTCCATCCTATTGGTAGATAGTGATGAAAGTGTACTTGAGATTCTATCCTCCTTTTTACGTGGAAAAGGATATGATGTTCACACTGCAAAGGATGGGAAAGAAGGACTGGATCAATTTGAAAAAATCGTCCCTGAACTAGTCATTACAGAAATCAACCTATCTGCTTTGGGTGGATATCAATTTATAAACCAAGTTAGAGACGCCGAAGCTCCGACGCAAATTATGGTATTAACGAATAAGCATCTAGAAGAGGACATGAAGCGAACGTTTGAATTTGGCGTTTCCGAATATATGACGAAGCCATTTTCATTAATAGAAATAGAAGCTCGCATGAAGAGACTGATAGAACATTCTATGTAAAGGTAGTTTTGTTCATTAGTAGTTTGTAACGTTAGTTTGATTCTGTTAACTATAATTCATAGTAAAGAGAGGGATTTAGAATGAATTTTTATAGTCAATTAATTCAAAAAATCGATGAGAAGAAAGCAAATATTGGAGTAGTGGGTATGGGCTATGTAGGCCTGCCACTAGCAGTAGAAATGGTGAAATCGGGATTCACAGTATGCGGGATAGACCTTTCTGAAGATAAGATTAACCAATTGAAAAAAGGTCACTCTTACATTCAGGACGTTTCCCATGAAGAAATGGAAGAAGTTATTGCTTCCAATCGCTTTCTTCCAACGACAGACTATGAGGCAGTTAAAGAATTAGACGCGATTAGTATTTGTGTGCCAACACCACTTAGTGAAAACCAGGATCCAGATACCTCCTATATCACGGGTGTAATCAACAGTATTAAGCCACACATGAAAAAAGGTACGCTTATTACACTTGAAAGCACAACGTATCCAGGGACAACAGAAGAATTAATCTTAAACGAATTCAAGAAAATGGGTTACGAAGCTGGAAAGGATTTCTTCCTATGTTATTCTCCGGAGCGTGTAGACCCAGGTAATGATAAGTACAATACGCAAAACATGCCTAAAGTTATTGGTGGTACAACAGAACAATGTACAGAGTTAGGCGTTAAACTGTATAGCCATTATGTTGGCAACGTAGTACCTGTTTCCTCTCCGAAGGTAGCTGAAATGTCTAAGTTACTAGAAAACACCTTCCGTAGTATCAACATTGCATTCGTTAACGAAATTGCAATGATGTGTGAACGCATGGATATTGACGTTTGGGAAGTAATCGATGCAGCTGCAACGAAGCCATTCGGATTCATGAAATTCCAACCAGGACCAGGAATTGGTGGCCATTGCATCCCATTAGATCCTATGTATCTATCTTGGAAGGCAAAAGGATACCGTTTCTATAGTAAATTTATCGATCTAGCACAATCGATCAACAATAACATGCCAGATGTTGTCGTAAGCAAAACCTCTCAGGTATTAAACCTTGATGGTAAGTCCATCAATCGTGCCAACATCTTAATCCTTGGTATGGCTTATAAGCCAAACGTGGCTGACTTGCGCGAATCTCCAGGTCTATATCTATATGAATTGTACAAAGAAAATGGAGCTAATGTTCAGTATTTAGATCCACATGCGCAAAGCTTCATCGATGATAGTGGAGATGTTGTTCATTCTGTACCTTATATCGAAGATCAATTGAAACAATATGATTGTATGGTACTCGTAACAAATCATAGTGATTTCGATTATGATCAGCTAGCGAATCTTGGTGTACCAATTGTGGATACTCGTAATGCATTTAAAGATTATGAACAGCAACACATTCACAAGCTTGGCACATCTTCAAAAGTATTCGATCGTCAAGATTCAGTAGCGTTGTAAGATAATAGTTTTATCTACATTCGAAGGCTAATCAAAACTACTATTTTATAAAAGAAGGAAGGATGAATCATATGTGCGGAATTATTGGTTACATTGGAGCAAGAGAAACACAAAATATACTAGCAAACGGTTTAGAAAAACTAGAATATAGAGGGTATGATTCTGCTGGAATCGCAGTATGTGATGGAGAGTGCATCCAAACTGAAAAAACAGTTGGACGTCTAGATAGTTTACAAGAAAAACTGATTGAATCTCCTAAGCAAGGTTCTTTAGGTATTGGTCATACAAGATGGGCAACACACGGTCGTCCATCTAACGAAAACTCTCATCCCCATACGGATGAAGAAACGGAATTCGCAGTCGTTCACAACGGCATCATAGAAAATTATCTAGATGTAAAAGAAGAGCTAATGGCAGAAGGTGTGACATTCACATCTGAAACTGATTCAGAAGTAATTGCTCATCTATTCTCTAAACTATACGACGGTGAAATGATCTCCACTATCCAAAAAGTCGTTCAAAAGCTAAAAGGTGCTTATGCACTAGGCGTAGTGACGAAAAATGATCCAGACACACTTTATGCCGTACGCCAAGCAAGCCCACTAATCGTTGGGGTTGGGGAAGACGAGAACTTCATTAGCTCTGATATCCCAGCACTTCTTGAGCATACACGTGATATGTTAATTCTTGAAGATGGCGAGATTGCGGTTCTAAAAAGAGAAGGCGTTTCCCTATTAGATCTAGAAACAGCTAATCCGATTGAGCGCGACGTATTCAAAGTGGATTGGGATATGGAGCAAGCAGAAAAGAATGGCTTCGATCACTTCATGCTTAAAGAAATTTTTGAACAGCCAAATGCGCTTCAAAAAACGATGACGGGTCGCTTTGATGAAGAAAATAATAAAGTAGATTTCCAAGAGCTTGATTGGACAGCTGACAAAGTGAACAATTGGAATAAAATCTATATTGTAGCGTGCGGTACAGCTTATCATGCAGGATTAATCGGCCAGAATGCAATTGAAGAATTAACACGCATCCCAGTATCTGTAGAGATTGCTTCTGAATTCCGTTACCGCCGTCCAATTATCGATGAGAACACACTTGTAATCGTTGTGAGCCAATCTGGTGAGACAGCCGACACATTAGCTGCTCTTCGTCAAAGTCAAAAAGTAGGTGCAGAAGTACTAGGCATTACAAACGTTGTAGGAAGCTCCATTGCTCGTGAAGCGGATAATGTCATCCTAACAATGGCTGGACCAGAAATTGCAGTAGCTTCTACGAAAGCATATACAACTCAGGTTCTATCTTTCTACCTACTAGGTACGTATGTTGCACAAATGAAAGAAATGATTTCAGATGAGTATCGTGAAAAACTTGTAAAAGGAATTCAGGCTATCCCATCTCAAATCGAGGAAGGACTTGAGCATACAAAAGGACTTCAATGGTATGCAGAATCTATTAAAGATTCACAGAGCGTATTCTTCCTAGGTCGTGGACTAGATCATGCTGTCGCTCTAGAAGGTTCTTTAAAGCTTAAAGAAATTTCTTATATTCACTCTGAAGCATATGCAGCTGGCGAACTTAAGCACGGAACGTTGGCTCTTATTGAAGAGGGAACTCCAGTGATTGCCCTTGCAACGCAGGACGAAGTGTACGAGAAAATGCTAGGTAACATTGAAGAAGTAAAAGCACGTGGTGCACAGGTTATGGGTGTAGCAACAGAAGGTAACATGAAGATTTATCAGTATGTAGATGAAACGTGCTATATCCCAGCAACGTTATCTCTTCTAACACCGCTACTATCCGTAGTTCCATTACAAATTATCTCTTATTACACAGCTCTAGCACTAGATAAGGATATTGATAAGCCAAGAAACCTTGCTAAGAGCGTAACGGTAGAATAATCAACCCCAAAACTAGGATAGAAAGCGAGTGCATGGCATGACGCAAACGTTGGAAAGAAGACGCGAAGAAATGTTAGACGAAGGGTTATTGCTAGGAATTATGCAAGGAATTAACCAAAAAGTTGAAGACCAAGAAATCGTCCAAGATGCACAGCTTATCGATGAAGTAATTGATTCACTAAAGCCCTTATACGGTCCTCAAGCAAGTAGAGGACATCATGACAATCAGTAGAGATTTAGTGTGGAAAAGAATGACAAACCTTATCAGGGGGATATGATGACACAAACATTTGCCGTCGTGTTAGCTGCAGGAAAAGGTTCTCGTATGAAATCAGACCTGCCAAAGGTGTTGCATCCCGTATGTGGCAAACCAATGGTGCAGCATATCACGGATAAATTAACGAACCTTAACTTCAACCAAATTGTCACTGTTGTAGGCCATAAAAGTGACATGGTTAAGAAACAATTAGGTGATACAGTTGATTATGCCATGCAAAATGAACAGCTTGGTACCGCTCATGCTGTGAAGATGGCAGAAAGACAGCTAGCAGAAAAAGAAGGTACAACCTTAATTATTACAGGAGATACTCCTCTAGTAACAGAAGAAACACTAGAGGAACTCCTGCAGCATCACCAAGAAACCAATGCGTCAGCTACCATTTTAACGATGAATACAGAAGATCCATCTGGATATGGACGTATTATTCGTAACAATCAAGGTCAAGTGGAACGTATTGTCGAACAAAAAGATGCGTCAGAGGAAGAGCTAGCAATCAAAGAAGTCAATTCAGGCATCTTCTGTTTTGATAACAAGCAGCTATTCACTTCCCTTCAGAAGGTTAGTACGAACAACAATCAAAGTGAGTACTACCTACCAGACGTCATTGAAATCTTGAAAAATGAAGGAAATATTATATCTGCTAGTAGTACAGATGATATAGAGGAAGGACTTGGGGTGAATGACCGCCTTCAGTTATCCAATGCAGAGCAAATCCTTCGCAATCGAATTCTGGATCTTCATATGACAAATGGAGTAACTATTACAGATCCATCTACTGCATATATCGAAGCGGATGTGACCATTGGACAAGATACGACAATCGAACCAAGAGTTCATCTTCGCGGTAAAACGAAAATCGGCTCTAGCTGTGTTATTGGTCCTGACGTGGATCTAATTGACTTTGAAGCGGAAGACAAAACAAAGATTTCTAATTTCTCTATGACCAATGACTTATGCAAAATGCCGATCGGAAATGAATGATGCAGTAGATATACTTCCCGTTCAAAGGAGAGGGCTTTTCTATGAACGATCGAAAACAAGCACTCCTAAACAGCCTTCAGCATAGAAGGAAAATAACCGTCATCATGGTACTACTCATTAGTTTAGGTATCCTCACCACAACTACATTTATGGGTGGTGGAAAAGAAGAAGTGAAAGCGACATGGATATGGGATGTAGAACAAATACAAGAAAACCCTGAAAAAACAATTTCGTTTGCGAAACAGCAAAATGTGAATCTTATTTACGTTCATGTAAGCATAAAAGACTTTTCACCTAAGCTGTATCGTTCGTTTATTGAAGAAGCTAGTAAACAAGACATCAACGTGTATGCCCTTGGTGGAGACCCAACTTGGGCATTAACAAAGAATCAAGATAGTATGGACAAGTTTGTTTCTCAAGTGAAAAACTACAATCGAGTAGTTTCAGATGAACAGAAGTTTGAAGGTATTCATTTAGATGTAGAACCTTACCTTCTTCCCGAGTGGAAAAAGAATCAGAATGAAGTCATCGAACAATGGATGATGAATACCGCAACTGTTGTGGATCAAGCAAAGGCTAATACGGAGTTAGCGGTAAGTGGTGACTTTCCATTTTGGGTTCATAAGTTGAATGTTCCTGGTAGCTCGCAGAAAGTCAGTGAATGGATGTTGAATAAATTAGATTCCATCACGATCATGGCTTATCGAGATTATACAGAAGGAACCAACGGCATTAAAAGCATCGTCACACCATTAGTCAATCAGGCTCACCAACACAACAAATCCGTCATTGTTGGAGTGAACGTGATTGATACGTCAGAAGGAAGCCATACGACCTTTCATGGAAACAAACCAGGTCAGATGGCTAACGAACTAGACAAGCTGGAACAACAATTTAACGACCATGGTGGCTACGCTGGAATAGCCATCCATGATTATAAACATTGGAAGACCAATGTACATTAATCTTTTTCTCCCTCCCCCTATATAAATAGAACCACCCTGAAGGTATGGATAAGCATACTGGAAGGGTGGTTTTTTGTTGTTACAGAAGGTATGCTTATGAAATTCGACATTATACAAGTTCATGTATATATTCTAACAATTCTTCTGTTTGTTATCTCATCTGAAAGAATCCCTTTATCGTAACTACATCGTCATTCGCTAAACTCATATAAAGGCCCCCTTTATTTCATTCAAACTTGAAATTCATGCTTGATTTTATTATGTGAAGAACCATCATATACCTCAAATTGGGGTTTTTAGGTGAAATTTTAGTTTTAACTATAGAATGGAAACTTACAAAGAATATTTCCTTATCAGCCCCATTGTGCGACAAACAAATAATGGTCTCAATAAAGTTCCGCGACAATGCTGAAGCTCTTAGATTTTAAGTGAATCCTTTTCTTAGAAAGGCTCTCATATCTTTTAATAACAGGGGATAGAACTAGTAGTAAAACACATCCTAACATAAACTAAATTTTATTTGGAGGAATAACAATGGATTGGGATTTTGTATGGAAATCAGCCCTAATAGTTATTGTAGGAACTTTTTTACTAAGAATAGCAGGCAAAAAAACCATATCGCAAATGACTTTAGCTGAAACGGTTATTATGATTGCTATAGGTTCATTGCTGATTCAGCCAGTAGCAGGAAAGAATGTATGGGTTACGTTTCTGGTAGGTGGTGTACTTGTCTTAACATTAATCGTTATGGAATTTATTCAAGTAAAATCGGACGGTATGGAAAAGTTAATCACAGGAAAGTCGAAAGTCATTATTCAGAATGGTCATCTACAGGAAAAAACGTTAGCGAAATTGAGAATGACAGTTGATCAGTTAGAAATGAATTTACGGCAAAAAAATGTCTCCAATTTGAGTGATGTAAAGTGGGCTACATTAGAACCAAATGGTCAAATTGGATTTATATTGAAAACAGAAGCGCAGCCTGTAGCACAGAAGGATTTACAGGAATTAATACAGGCAATAGAGAATAATTCTCAGCAATTGCAACAACTAAAGGAACAAATGACATCTTCAAAAGTGCCAAATGAAACCATGTTCACAGAGATTGAAAATAAAAAGGCTAAAAAGAGCTTTTCAGATAAATTACAATAGTTTTAAAAATTAGAAAGGTCGAGTAGATCTTTAATGACTACTTTGACTTTTTATACTAAGCATCTCATTCTGTTTCCCTTAGATGATTTGTTGAATTTGTCGGCTGTTTTCTTATACTTGGAGAAAAATGAAACTAGATAACTGTGAATTACATGAGTTTCAATCGGTAAATTTGAGTGTTCACAAAATTTTTTTTATTAACGTAGCAGGGGAATATACTTTTGCGTTAGGGACAATATAGGAGGGTGAAATTTTTCAAGATTTAAATAGGAGGATGATTATGGGAATATTAAGTGGAAACCCTACAAATGAACCGATGCATTATGGGGAGGTATTTGGTACGTGGACAGCTCTTCAAACAGCTAAAGGATCTATTGCTGCCTATCAAACTAAACTGAACCATATTGGAGACAAAGATTTATATAAGTTGGTAGAAGATATCATTAGCCAGGCTAAACAAGAGGAAAAGCAAATTGAACAATTATTAAAAGATAATGGTGTTGGTTTACCACCAACTCCACCAGAACGTCCTAAAGCAAAATTAGAGGAGATTCCTGCAGGAGCTCGTTTCCAGGATCCGGAGATTGCTGCTGCCATTGCGCGTGACAATTCTATGGCGTTAGTATCTGCTAGTCAGGTGATGGGTCAATGTATTAGGGAGGATATAGCCATGATGTTTGGCCAATTCCATACAGAAAAGGCAACTCTAGGCGCTAGAATTCTTAGGTTGAATAAAGAAAAAGGTTGGTTAATCCCACCTCCACTTCATCATAGTCAAGTAGCTGAAGTGAAATAAATAGTTGAGCTCCTTACATGGAGGTGTTTATGGTGTTAGTGGATAAAAAGTTGAATGTTACCATGATTTTAGGTTTAGTGGGAACCGCCTTAACTAGTGTTTTCAGTATATTGCTTCTTATGAAAAATAGGGAGATTGATCACAAGCTAGATCAATTAACTGAAAATAAGATCGAATAGTAGGCTGATTTGAGTAGGATGTATTTGATTTTGCTTCTTCAAGTCCAGCTTCACCAAGAGTTTCAAACTTATGTATCCAGGATCGAATCGTAGACCAATTCAAGTTATAAATCGTTACGAATAAGGTTAAAGTAGTAAGTTTCTCCACAGTAGAAAAAGAACTTCTCGACATACAAAAAACCCCCTAAGATAAACAGTTTTATTTTTATACTGTGTACCTTAGGGGAGCATCTCAATTTTGCTCTGAGCTTTTTACAATAGAAGAGCCTCTTTACTAAAAAATCATATGCGCAATGAGCGTGATGATCGGTAACGTAATGATGGTACGTTCTAGAAAAATGATAAAAAGTTCTCTTAAGTTAATTGGGATGTTCGAGCCTAGCAATAGGCCACCGACTTCTGACATATAGATTAACTGTGTTACAGATAAGGCAGCAATAATGAACCGGGTCATCTCGCTTTCAATGGAAGAGCCAATCAATGCTGGTAAGAACATATCTGCAAAGCCTACTAGAATCGTCTCAGAAGCGGCGCTTGCTTCTGGAATTTGCATCAGTTCAAGCAATGGAATGAACGGCATGCCTAGCCATGTGAAAACAGGTGTATATTCTGCAATCACAAGGGCGATGGTACCTAGCGCCATGACAATTGGGGCGACACCCATCCACATGTCTAAAATATTTTGCGCACCGTTTTTGAAGAAATCTTTCACACTTGTTTGGGTTTTCGATCTTTCTAGTGCTTTATAATACCCCCAAGTAAGAACGTTATAGCCTTGTGGAGATTTCGGTTCTGGTTCGCCTTGTTCACCTGTAATATATGTGTTTTCCTTTTTGGAAAGTGGCGGGATGCGCGGCATAATAATCGCAGCAATAACCCCGGATAACAATACCGTTCCATAAAAGGCAGGGAACATATGGGAGAGGTCAACCTTATCAATAACGACTAGCGTAAAGGTAATCGACACTACGGAGAAGGTGGTACCAATAATCGCTGCTTCTCTTTTGGTATAATGTCCTCCTTGATATTGCTTGCTTGTCAAAAGAACACCAATCGTTCCGTCACCTAACCAAGACGCAAGGGAGTCAATTGATGAGCGCCCAGGTAGCTTGAAAACCGGTCTCATAATCACGGTTAACATCGTGCCAAAAAACTCTAGCAAACCGAAATTTAATAATAATGGTAAGAATAATCCCGCAAATAAAAATACGGTAAATAATACGTGTAATAAATCATTTAATAACAAACCACCAGTAGCTCCTGAATAAATAAACTCAGGACCAATTTTAAATAAGGTGAGAATGGCGAAAATAGCACCTAAAATACGGACCGATGTCCATATGGCAGACACATCAAATAAACTTTGAAAAAATGGAAACTTCGCTAGGCGATCTCCACCTGTTGCTTTAACAACGATAGTCGCTAACGCTGTAATCGTAATGATAATTGTCATAATAGCAGAAAGCTCGTCCGCTAAACGCACCTGAAGTAACTCAGCGAAATACGCAACAGGTATCGTAAAGCTTTCTTCTCCCTCTATTTCTACTTGGAATGGCACCATAAATAGTAGAATTCCGAGTAAAGAAGGGAGAATAAATTTAATATGATCGCTTGTTTTAAATGGGAATTTGCTCTTCTGATTCATGTTGAGTTACCTCCTAATAAGGGCATCATAAGTATGCACCGCTATTCATTTTAATACATGCACTCATAGAAATCTAATAAAAATTTATGGTAATGAATAGTTATACACAGTTTTGGGATGGGGGACAGGTTCCTCGTCCCACTTTTTTGAGATGATGGACCTGTCCCTCCGTCTCATTTTTCCAGAACCTCCTCTGACTCCTTGTTATAGTTTGTACGTCGCTAAATGGGCTCTTACGCCTTTCTCAATAGATAAAAGATCCAAAAAATAATCGTTCAATTTAGATTGATAGACTTCCCATTCCTCAGAAAGATATGGGCATTCTCTTATTTGCTCATAAAGAAAACGGATTTCGTTTTTCTCATATGTAGTTAGTACATCAAAATCAAATACATAAGAATGATTAAGGTCATTCGGTTCGAATTTCACTAATCCTTGCCCGTATTCCCGACGACTTTCCTTTAGTACTTCCTCTGCAATATCTGTAAGGAAGTAGGCCATTATAATAGGAATGTCTTGTTGGTACTTCTCATGGATATAAATACTATGAAAAGGGGTTAGGTGGACAATTCCTGCTTCATTACGGACAAACTGTAACTTTGTTCGATTGAACGTTCGAAACCAAATTGGAGCTGGATCTCGAACTTCAGCTTTATACCATGGAGAGCGGTGCTTCGTTAAGTAGCGTAAATGAAATTGATGCGTTTCTCCGTATTGAATATAGTTGGCAATGGGAATATCAAGTGTTCTATCTGATTGAAGGTTTAGTAACGTAACAGGTGCATTTTGTTCAAACAATCCCTGCCAATCTTTTTCAGTGAAAAAAGGAGTCTTTACTTGATGAGCCTTTGTGATACACGGTATCCAATAGGAAGAAGAAAGACTTCGATCTTGGATATCGCTCTTTCTTAAGCAAAAGAAATCATTCGCTCCTGTCGCAATACCTCGAGAAGCGTATCCGAATTCCGTAAAAGGTTTTACTTGTTGCAGTTCTTTGAGCAATGATGGCTGATAATAGACCCGCCACTTTTTGGATGCATCTAATGAATCGAAAAGATAGCGCTTTCCTAAAGGTTGATCATGATCCGCTTGGGTAGCAATGTATGTGTGTACGTTAGGCAAATCTTCTTGGGTGTACATACTAATAAACTCTACCGAATCATTTGTAGCATCCCGCTCGCATAATAGGATAACAGAGGTTGTTAGAGCATCTTCAAACCAATTGTGCTGGAAGTCGGTAATCAAGATATACTTTAGTAATTTTTGATCAAGCAGATATTGCTTTATTTTCTTCCCATAATCCGCATTCAAGAATTCGGATGGAACGATGAATGCTGCCCGCCCCCCTTGATGTAATTGGTTAAGCCCTTTTAGTAAAAATAAATTGTACATATTCGTATTTCCGGGCAAACGAAGACGAAGTTTCTCTTCAAAGGTGGTTAAAATAGTTTGTTTGTGTTGGTGAGTGGACATCTTTAAATAGGGCGGATTAGCAATAACAGCATCATACATTTGCTCCCAATCTTCCTCCAAAAAATCCGAATGATGAAGGTTGATGCTTGGAGGTGAATCAGTCCTATCCTTTGTAGCCTTCACCATTGCTTCATCAACATCGTACACATTCCAAGTTGTTTGCGCCCTCTCGTCTAAAGGTTGATACATGCTAGGAAAAATCCCCAATCCTACAGCAGGATCTAGGACGGACGTAGGGTTGCATTCAGATATCCAACTAACCATGAGACTTGCGATGGCTGGTGGTGTGAAATATTGTCCTAACTGTTTTCGATAAGTTACGCTTGTTTGTTTCCTATAGTGGTGTTCAGGTGTGATGGCCTCCATTGTAAACGCTCTCCTTAGGTTGTTCACTTATCCCTATTGTAACGAATTGAATAAGCAATCTCATTAAAAAAATATAATTGGGAAAGCTGAGACTATTAAAATTAGAATGAACAGGGTAAACGTTCTACAATAAAAGAAACTTGCTTATAAATGAGGGATTTTTGTATGCGTTCGTTTGCAACACCAAAGGTTGTCGTTAGTAAATGTTTAGAATTTGATCATGTCAGATATAACGGGGAACTAATACCAGACAAAGTTGTGCAGCGCCTGAAATCTCACGTCACGTTCATGCCTGTCTGTCCGGAAATGGAAATAGGATTAGGGGTGCCAAGAGATATCATTCGTATCGTAAGGCAAGGGGACAAAGAGAAACTTGTCCAGCCTTCAACGGAGAAGGATCTTACGGAAGATATGAATGCCTTCTCTAAAGGATTTCTTGAAGCGATGTCTGATGTAGATGGATTCTTACTGAAAAATCGCTCGCCAACATGTGGAACGCAAGATGTGAAGGTGTACGATAAACTAGAAAAGTCTCCCGTAGTAGGAAAGACAAAGGGCTTTTTTGCACAAAATGTATATGATTACTTCCCTGGTCTTGCCATCGAAGAAGAGGGACGTCTGAAAAATTACCGAATCCGAGAGCACTTCTTTACGAAGCTATTCACACTAGCTGAATTTCGAGAACGAAAGCAAGAACCTACGATGAAAAGTCTTGTCGAATTCCATTCCAAAAACAAATATTTATTCATGGCGTACAATCAAAAAACGTTAAAAGCGATGGGGAGACTTACAGCAAATGCAGATAAGAAGTCAGTAGAAGAAGTGTTTACAGAATACGAAGAGCATCTGCAGTGGATGTTTCGTCAACTGCCAAGTAGAAAGTCAAATGTGAACGTTTGTCAGCATATTATGGGGTATTTCAAGAACGACCTGACAAAAAGTGAGAAAGACTATTTCATAGAAGAACTAAATAAATTTTATGATGAAAAGATACCATTGAGCGCTGTATTAAGCATATTAAAGTCATGGATCATCCGTTTCCAAAACGACTATTTAATGCAACAAACGTACTTCGAGCCTTACCCAGAAGACCTAATAGAAATTAGCGATTCAGGAAAAGGGCGCGCTTATGCATAATAAGAATAAAACGAGAAAGGAGAACCTGCCTGTGGTAGGTTCTTTTTTTGCACTTTCAGAAAGTTTAAATCTTTTAAAGGATGAAAGTATAAATGCAATTAGGCCTCTGTCTGCGCCAAAGGCTTGCCAATCTGCAAGTTTTCTTTATACTACATCGAAATGGTATAAACATAACGACACCTTCTCGATATTACTCTAATAAAATAACGCTTGCATTAGGTTTTATCGCTTTAGTAAAAAAATAGCTGGTAATCCCTCAAATGACACATATCAACGTTGAATATTATTAACATTTTGGAGGGGTCGGTTATGTCGAGAGGAAAGAGGATACATGCCTTAATCATCCTGATGTTCACGCAGTTCATATGTTTAACTTTGCTATGGGAGTATATGGTTTACGGATGGTTATTTTCCCGCAGTTTCTTAACTTTATGTTCCAATTCGCTTTTTGGTGTTATTTCTATATAGGCATTGCTGCATCGCTTGTGGCAGTTATTATCTATATTACATCTGTGGCGTTTCCAAATGGGAAGGTTGAAAAGATTAATTTAAAAGCATTTATTCCATAGATTTGTAGTCGATATATCCTTTAGATGGTATAGCTTCATAGAGAGGGGAATTCGACTTGGATTCAATCGAGGATTTGAAAAGAGTAGATAGCCTAGCTAAAAATAAGTTGATGGTTATGACATTTTTGATAGCTATGGTTGTAGGAGTAGTTTATTACATCGGAACAGATAATATGTTTCATGCCGCTATTAATGGAGGGCAAGCAATTATTATCATATTCCTTTTTATTGCGTGTCATTTTATATGGAAGAAAGAATCTTTATTCCAATACCTTGCCATTCCTTTACCTTACATAGCAGGTGCTATTTCCATTTTCACACAAGGTGGGAGTGTAGGTGCGTTGATGATTTTCTTCTTTTTAGCTGTTTATTCTGCCGTCCCTTTAAACGGTAAAACATTTGCACTGGGTTATACGTTAGGGTTATTTCTAACAATCGCGAGTATCCGGACAGGTACTGGGCAGGAAGCACAATTGCTAGAACAGATGGCTAGTTCGTACCTTCTTGTGTACTTACTTGTCGGGGTTTTATTATCCGTACTTATTTTTATGTATAACAAACAATTTGCCGTCGTGAAGCAGTATATTAATTTAGCAAAAGAAGAGAGCGAACAGAAGGATGCTCAGAATCAAGCAATGGAAACAGACCTAAATGTCATTTCATCAAGAATCAAGGAGATTAACCAACAAGTTCAACAGAATCTAGGATCTCAAACGGAAATGAAAACAGCGATTCAAGAAATGACTGCAGGTAGTCAAAGTCAAAGTGAACAAATCACATCGATTTCATCTAACGCTAATGGTACGATGGAAGCCATTAATGAAATGAGTGAATCCTTGGGTCAATTACAGGAAGAAATCAATGCCATCTCAGCATCATCCGACCAAGGCCAACAAAAGCTTCAAACGTTAGAAAAAGAAATGAAGGATTTAAAAACGTTCGTACACGAGCTTCAATCTACTTATGAAGAGCTGACTAGTAAATTAGCAGACACAAATGCTCTGACCGAAGATATAAAAGATATTACCGAACAGACGAATCTACTGTCATTAAATGCTTCCATCGAAGCTGCCAGAGCTGGGGAGGCTGGTAAAGGATTTGCTGTTGTTGCAGATGAAATTCGTAAACTAGCTGACGTTACAGCTAATGCGACAGTAAAAATTACAGATAACCTTCATAGTTTGAATACGCGTAGTCAGGAAGCTTCTAGCAAATTAACAGACAGTATAGATAAACTTGATACCAGTGTTGCATCAACAAGTGAAGTGGTAGAAACGTTTGTGGAAGTAGGGCAGGTCCTTCAACAACTCAAAGAACGTATTGACGGCTTCCAAACCGTTTTTGTTGAAGTGAAGTCTCACTCAGAAGATGTAGAAGCTTCCACAAATGAATTAGCCTCCATCATTGAACAATCTACAGCGAGCATGGAAGAAGTAAGTGCAACCATTGAAAATTTAAACGAAGATAACCAAAAAATAAGTAACTATATGAATGAGATTTCAACAAGTGCTGATAATCTGGAAACTGGACATGAAAAGGAATAAACATAAGAAACCCCGCACCTTTAAGTGCGGGGTTTCTGGTTTCTTACTGCTGCAGTCACTAGTAATTTACAGCTTCTAGCGAATCAATTTTTCCATATTTGGAATAAACACCTGTACCAGATAATGAATCGGTCGTTTCTTCAATTGCTTGTCTGATTTCAGTATTGCTACGCCCTTGACTAGCTAGAATCCCAGCCAACCCAGAAACGTGTGGGGCAGCCATAGAAGTACCAGACATATACGCGTAGCCATTTCCAGGTACAGTTGCAGCAATACTGACGCCAGGAGCCACTACATCAACCCATGTTCCATAGTTAGAGAAGGACGCTTTTTGATCGTTCTGGTCAATTGCACCTACTGCGATAACATTATTATAAGATGCTGGTTCGAACGTTGTCGACACACCGTCATTACCGGCAGCAGCTACAACAACAGATCCTTTATCCCATGCATAATTCACAGCATTTTCTAATGTAGTTGTATCACAATTACAGCCAAGTGATAAATTAATAACCTCAGCTCCCTGATCAGCAGCGTACACAATGGCGTCCGCAATATCAGCAAGTGTGCCACTACCTTGAGCATTTAAAGCACGTACAGCTAAAATGGATGTGTTAGGAGCCATGCCAGCAATACCAGTAGCATTATCTGTTTCAGCAGCTGCCGTTCCTGCTACGTGTGTGCCATGATTTTTCTCATCCATTGGATCATAATCGTTGTCTACAAAGTCATATCCTTTAATCGTTTTATCATCCAAATCAGGGTGGTTATAATCAACGCCTGAATCAATTACTGCAATTTCCTGAGAACTCGCACCTTTCGTAACGTTCCAAGCCTCATCTGTATATGTACTTTGAGGCCCGTATTGATATCCCTGATATAAGGAGTCGTTAGGAGTAAAGGTAGATTGGAATTTGTAGTTTGGTTCCGCATATTCTACATCCGGATTCTTGTTTAAAGCTTTCACGACTTCCTCAACATTTCCTACTTCTAAAACAAGAAAGTTTGAATCTACTTCATCCGTGTCTTCTTTTATTTCTCCGCTTACATTTAATTGTTCCGCAGTCTTATTCGTTGCATTGTCATTAAACTTTACAATCACTTCACCTTTTACAAAATCCCCTTTCTCCGTGTTCTGTTCACTCTCTTTTTTCAAATTCACCACTTGGTCATTGGGAGAAGCATCGACAAGAGATACAGGGGAAACCGCAATGGATGCAGCTAAAGCAAAGCTAGCAATCTTTTTTACGTTCATCTTACATTCCTCCTTTAAAGGGTTAAATTGATTGAAGACGAAGAATATTCACTCATCTTAATCTTTTTTTCGTAACAAATGAGGAGGACTTAATAGAATTGTATAAATATAAATCATAATGCCTGTTAAAACATCTGCGTTAGCTAGTCAGGAAGTTTCATAAATGTAAAATTTTTCTATAACGCAGGATAGATGTTCCTGGTTAATTTGTAAGATGAAGGAGTATTTCGAATATATGAATGAAAAAAGGGTGTCCCAAAAAGTCGGGCACCCTTTTTAAAAAGAAAGGAAGTATAAGTTCTGGCTCATATATGTCTAGCTCCAGCGCCTAGCAAACTTCCTGCACCTCCTTACGATAAGTCAACATCGAATCGCTACCACTCTTCGTGTTTCCTTTCGGCCTACACGACGTAGGTTGGTTCGATGTTGCTGCATGACGCAGCGATTTTAATCGAACTTCCCCTAAATCACTGTTAGAAAGTTTGTACGTCGCTAACCGGGCACTTTCGCTTTTGTTCTTATCTAGGAAATTATAAAAATGTTAGCTTGTGCATAACTAAGTAAGTTATAGAGGCCACGTCCAGCTCCAGCGCCCAGCGCCTAGCAAACTTCCTGCACCTCCTTACGATAAGTCAACATCGAATCGCTACCACTCTTCGTGTTTCCTTTATCTCATACGGAGCCGTCCAGTTTGTACGTCGCTAACAGGGCACTTTCGCTTTTGTTCTTAATCCACATAACGCTTTAATATTCGATCAATAGACCCGCCGTACATCTCGCCGAATAGATTCAGGTGAACGAGAAGGTAGTAGAGTTGATAGAGGTCCTTGCTGTCATTGTAGTGAGCAGGGAGTGGAAACTGTTCTTGGTATGCTCGATAGAAAGCATCAGAGTAGCCGCCAAATAACTCTGTAAATGCAATCTCAAATGCATGGTCACCATAAAAAATAGATGGGTCTATCAGTACTGGTTCACCTTCTGGGCCTGTCATCCAATTTCCACCCCATAGGTCTCCGTGAAGTAGGGAGGGTTTGGCATGCGTATCAATCCAATGCGGGAGGCGCTCCATAACCTTCTGCAACCGCTGCTTCCGTCCTCCTTGTAGAACCCCTTTTTCAGCTCCGATGTTAAATTGCGATACCAATCTACTGTCATGATAGTAATCTACCCAGTGATTGTACCACCCATTTGGTTGAGGCAACGAACCGATGAACGTATCTTCCTCAAACCCATGAGCCTGTCCAAAGTGGTTATGCATGTTTGCTAACTGTCGTCCTAGGCGTTCCTCCGTATCTCGTTCTTTTTGTCCTTCGATCCACTCAAGAGCTAACACACCTTGCTCTTGTTTAGACGAAGGTTCATCGTAATAATACACCTCAGGTACTCGAACAGTTTGTGTATCTTTCATGAGCTGAAGTCCCTTTGCTTCAACACGAAAGAAGTGAGGAGGGATACCTTGGTTTCCTTTAATAAAATATTCTTGCTGCTTCGTACGTACGTAGTAGGCTTGGTTAATATCGCCACCACCCACTTGTTTAATCTTGTCAATGTTGGACGTGTCTCCTATATGTTCTAATGCGTGTTGAATCTGTTTTTTCATCTTTGCACCTCACTATTATGAATTAGTAGTCTAGTGAACTATTTCCTTTACATCACTATAAAAAAACCTGCTATCTCTGAGAATAGCAGGGTGGATTCATGTTTTTATCCCATAACAGGCTGCATATGCTGTTCGCGAAATTCCTTAGGAGTCATATCAATATATTTTTTAAACAAGGATGTGTAGTAGCTTTGGTTGCAAAAACAAAACAAAGAAGCGATATCAGAGATGGATGTAGAGGTATGTAGAAGAAAGTATTTGGATTCTTCAATTCGTTTTTTGTTAATGAATTGCACAATAGAAATACCGACCTCTTTTTTAAATAGATGGGAAAGATAACTCGGACTCACATAACTATGTTCAGCAATCATATCTAATGTTAAATCTTCAAGTATGTTGTCGTGTATATACGTTATGGCTTGATTGACAATTTTACTGTACGGTAGCGTTTCCTCATCATTTAAGACAATAATAAAGTGCTTGAGCATGTCGTATTCCATTTTTTCTAATTGTGATTGGTCATGTAAGTTTTCAATTTCACGAATATAGGCATCACTTAAGGTGAATGCGGTTTCTGGTTGAACGCCACCTTGAATAATCGCTCTTGTAAAAAGTGTACAGGAACAGATTAGAGAGTTTTTCAAAGATCTTATTGGAATATCGGCTAATTTTGGTCGTTGGTCATGGTTAATGCTAGTTAAAATTTTTAATGCTTTCTCCTCATCCCCTTGAGAGATGGATCCTAGTAATTGCTTCTCAAGCAAATAAGAAGGGTGGAGATAGTTATTCTCGCGATTATTTATGCGTGTTTGCATAAATTGATCAATCATCGACTGCTTAATACTCGTACTCATAAAGTCACCCACAAACATAAATTTTTACTAATTATTAAAAGATTTTAGTATAATTGTAAGCGATTTCGCAATAAAATCAAGTCAATCAAGATAAAAAATTCTTATCAAGGAGGTCAACGGCATGAAAAAATGGTTCATGTTTTTGTTAACGCTTTCTTTTGCAGCTAGTATTCTAGTAGCTTGTGGTGGCGATGGCGCCGAAGATTCAGGTCAATCGACTGATGAAGGTACAGAAGAAGAAACGGATAACACTAGTGAGGACAAAAATGAAAGCGCTAACGATTCTTCTGGAGAAACAACAACTATTAAATTTGCAGCACAAAATGATAATACTCCTGCAACAAAGATGGCAATTGAAGAATTTAATAACAGTCAGGAAAAATACAAAGTTGAATGGGTGCAAATGACAAACGACTCTCAACAAATGCACGATCAACTATTAACTTCTTTATCTAGTGGTTCAGGTGAATATGATGTTCTTTCTATGGATGTTGTATGGGCTGGCGAATTTGCAGGTGCTGGATACCTAGAAACAATCGACATGAAAATGGATGAAGCGGGCCTTGAATACGATAATTTCAACTCTGGTTCCATGACAGCAGGAAACTATAAAGCGAAACAATATACATTACCTTTCTTCCCAGACTTAGGACTCATGTACTTCCGTAAAGATATTGTTTCTGAAGAAGATGCGAAGACACTTCAATCCGGCGATTATTCTTATGATGATCTTGCAAAAATGGCAGAGCAATATGCTGGTAAGAATGAAACGAAAACTGGATTTGTTTATCAAACTAAGCAATACGAAGGTTTAACGGTAAATGTAACGGAATTTACAAATCAATTTGAAAATACAAAACAAGGCCTTGATAAAATGTACGAATTTACAGAAGCCTCTTGGACTCCAGATGACATCTTAAACTACACAGAAGGTGAGACCCATACGGCTTTTGAAAACGGAAATGCCGTATTTGCTCGTAACTGGCCATATATGTTTGGCCGTCTGAAAAACCCTGAGGATAGCGGCGCGAAAGTGAAAATGGAAAATGTAGGCATTGCACCGCTTCCAAACGGAGGATCTGTTGGTGGTTGGTTACTAGGTATCAATGCAAACTCTGAAAAGAAAGAGGGAGCATGGGAATTCATTCAGTTTATGGCAGGACCTGAAGGACAAAAAATCATGTCCACAGAGGGCGGATATCTTCCAGGGTATAACCCACTTCTAGAAGATGAAGATGTATTGAATTCAAACGAACTATTAACACTTGATCCATTCCAAAAAGCATTAAAATCTACTATTTCTCGTCCAGTTTCTCCAGATTACGCAAAAGTATCGGATACCATCCAAGTATCCACGCACAAATACTTGAGCTCTGGAGAAGGATTAGAGGATGCCGTGAACAAAATTGAAGGCGATGTAGAAGACTAAACATGCACCATGACAAAGTAAACAGGAGGGCTCTATTCATAGTAGAGCCCTTTTATTTTAGGATGTTCTAATCGTATAGCAAACTGTATGCCATACATTATGAAATCGATACCTTACTTATCAAAAAAGGAGGCATTGCCATGAAAAAAATGGGACTTAGGGAGTTTCTTTTTATCCTTCCGATTCTCCTGTTAATTGGCATCTTTTCCCTTTGGCCCGTTGTTCAATCCTTTACGTACACGTTTTTTGATTATCAGTTGAATGATCAAACGAAATCCGGCCTTTATTTAAATGAACGTTTTAATGTGGACGTGTACAACGAGACGGCATTTTACGTGGAGCGATTTTTAGATCGAAGTGAGATTGCAGCGGAAGAAGATCAGGAAACCGTAGAGCAGGTTGTCGAAAAGCTGAATAACGTAACGTCCCAATTTGAAGGCAAGGAAGGCGTTATTGAGATTGATAATGAACTCAAAAGTGACATACAGGAAAGTTACACAGTAACCAGCGAAGCAATAAATACCTTATCTGAAAAATACGAATTACAACGAGAACAAGAGTTACCTTCTCTTGTAAAAGATCTCGATAATAGTTTAATAGAATCTAATTTTATTGGTTTCCAAGGCTATATCAAAGCCTTCAAAGACGATAGGGTTCATACAGCCTTTATCAATACGTTTGTCTTTACGATTGTATCTGTCGCATTTGAACTTGTTCTAGGCTTGGGAATGGCATTAATTATGAATAAAGGGATGAGGGGACAAGGGTTCATCCGAACGGCATCCTTAATACCGTGGGCTCTCCCAACAGCGGTAGGAGCATTAATGTGGAGTTACTTATATGATGGAGGCTATGGCATTGTAGCCAAGATATTTGCGGATATTGGTTTAATTGCAGAAGCTAATGACCTCATGCAAACCGCAACAGGTGCCATGTCAGCTGCAATCTTAGCGGATATTTGGAAGACCACACCTTATATGGCTATCCTTTTGCTAGCGGGCTTGCAGACAATTCCAAAATCGTTGTATGAAGCAGGTTCCATTGACGGGGCAAGTAAATTTCAACAATTCTTCCGTATCACATTGCCTTTGCTGAAACCATCTATCTTAGTGGCACTACTGTTCCGTACGTTGGATGCCTTTCGAGTTTTCGACTTGATTTATGTATTAACGAATGGAGGTCCAGGTGGATCAACCGAGACCTTGTCCATCTACTCCTATAAAGCCATGTTCGGGCAGACCAACTTCGGATATGGATCCGTCATCGTTATGATTATGTTTGTTTGTGTAGCGATTATAGCCATCATATTTGTCCGTGTTCTAGGCACGAACTTAATGGAGAAAAATTAAAGGAGGTTTTATCATGGCTCAACAACCTAATCATCCAGATGCACCGAAAAGCAAATGGCCTTTTTTACTCCTGTTGACGTTTTACTTAGTCGTTGTGGTCTTCCCGTTCTTTTGGATATTAGTTACCTCCTTTAAAAGTTCAGGAGAAATATTTGGCGATAATGCATTTGGTGTCATACCTGAAAACCCGACGCTAGATCACTATGCGAGCGTCATAATAGATAAAGGAATATTGAGAGCTGTTTGGAATAGCTTGATTGTTTCTTTTACCACAACAGTTTATATTATTTTAGTCGCAACGTTTTCGGCCTATGCGATTTCGCGTTTTGAATTTAAAGGAAAAAGCGTACTGCTTGGGCTTGTCTTAGCTGTATCGATGTTCCCGCAAATGATTGTCATTGGTCCGATTTACAATTTATTTATTGAACTAGGATGGGCAAACAGCTACTGGATTGTTTTACCTTATTCATCAATCACCTTACCAATGGCGGTGTGGATTTTGGTAACTCACTTCAATCAAATCCCATTAGCATTAGAGGAATCAGCGCGCATGGATGGAGCTACTCCATTTCAAACGCTATTTAGAATTGTGTTTCCACTAGCAGCACCGGGGGTGTTTACAACCGCGATTATTGTTTTCATTATCGCTTGGAACGAATTCGTACTAACCATCACTATCAACTCACAGTCCGAATATCATACCGTTCCGGTAGCAATATCCTTTTTACGAACACAATTTGAAATTCTTTGGGGTGAAGTTGCAGCTGCAACGGTCATTGTAACCATACCGACCTTACTCATCGTCCTCTTCTTCCAGCGTCAAATTGTGTCTGGTTTAACGAGTGGAGGAGTAAAGGAATAATAGCGAATACAAAAGCACTGTATTAGCAATAAAAAGGAGAGATTATACGTGTCTTGGAAAGTAAGCAGTCAATCTGTAAAAGATACCGACTTATTGAATGAGGAAAGCTTATTCTTCGTCGGTAATGGCTATATAGGCGTGCGAGGAAATTTTGAGGAATCATATGGGCCATCCTATCCTACCATACGAGGCACGTACTTGAATGCCTTTCACGATATAATTGACATCCCATATGGAGAAAAGTTGTATGGGTTTCCTCCAACCCAACAAAAAATGTTAAATGTGATTGATAGTCAAACCATCTTAGTCTTATTGGGGGAAGATCAAGAGAAGTTTACCATTACGGAAGGTGAACTTATAAGTTATGAGCGACACCTTCATCTGGACAAAGGGATGTCTGAACGAGTGGTTCACTGGAAATCACCTCGAGGACGTGAGGTGAAGCTTCGCTTTGAACGAGTAGTTTCTTTTGTGCATCGTGAGCTATTTGCTATTCAGGTGAAAGTAGAACCAGTCAATTTCGCGGACTCGATTACGATTGTCTCGACGATTGATGGAGACGTGACGAACTTCTCAGATTCAAATGACCCACGTGTTGCGGGGGGAGAGGCCAAGCGTCTTCATACAGTTGAAGCGGCTGCCAACGATGACTATGGCTATGTCATCAATGAAGCGGAAACCTCTAAACTTCAAACGGCATGCTTAAGTTATCATCAGTCTGATCAATCCTTGAATACAATCGTGAATGAAAAAGGAAGCAGCATCGAGTTTGTTCATCATTATGAGGGAAGAGCTGGTGAGACACTTACCTTTTCAAAATGGAACATATACGTCGATACGCTCAGGCATGGGGGTTCCTTGCTAGATCAAGTGCAAACGTTACGAGAACGATTTAACTCTATTACATTTGAGGACTTACAACAATCTCAGAAAAACTACATGGACACATTTTGGCGTAAAAGTGATGTCGAGATTGATGGAGATACCTATTTACAAGAGGGGATTCGTTTTAATCTATTTCATCTTCTGCAATCCGTAGGTAGAGACAAACATAGCAATATCTCGGCTAAAGGGCTGTCTGGGGAAGGATACGAAGGCCATTATTTTTGGGATACGGAAATCTATATGTTCCCTGTGTTTTTAATGACTAACCCAGAACTTGCAAAACAACTGTTGATTTACCGGTATTCCATTTTAGATAATGCGAAAGCGAGAGCGCGTGAAATGGGACATAAACAAGGAGCGCTATTTCCTTGGAGGACGATTAGCGGCGATGAATGCTCCTCATTCTTCCCGGCAGGAACAGCGCAGTATCATATTAGCGCGGATATCGCGTATAGCTACATTCAGTACGTTCATGCCACCGAGGACATGCACTTTGTAAAAGAATATGGATTGGAAGTGCTGGTAGAAACAGCACGTCTCTGGATGGACATGGGCCATTACACGAAGGACGGACAATTTCTGATTAACAATGTCACAGGTCCTGATGAGTACACCTGTGTCATCAACAATAATTACTACACCAATGCGATGGTGAAGCATAACTTAGCTTGGGTCGCTAGACTCGCCCATCGTCTACAAGATGAAAATCAACGAGTGTACCAGCAACTAGCCAAGAAAATCGGATTGAAGGAAGAGGAAATTCAGCAATGGGAACAAGCTGCCGAAGCAGTATTTTTACCTTACGATGAAGCGTTAGGGATCAATCCTCAAGACGACTCCTTTCTTCAAAAAGAAGTCTGGGATATCGAGAACACACCGAAGGAAAACTTCCCGTTACTACTGAACTATCATCCATTAACTTTATATCGATATCAAGTGTGTAAACAAGCAGATACCGTCCTAGCCCATTTTTTATTAGAAGATGAGCAATCGATGGACACGATAAGGCAGTCGTATAAGTATTACGAAGGAATCACCACACATGATTCGTCCTTATCAACGTGCATTTTTAGTATTATGGCAGCTAAGCTTGGAGAAATGGACAAAGCATATAACTACTTTATAGAAACAGCGCGCCTTGATTTGGATAATACCCACGGGAATACGAAAGATGGTTTGCACATGGCTAATATGGGTGGAACATGGATGTCGATCGTGTTTGGATTTGCAGGCTTACGAATCAAAGAAGACGGCCTTCATCTAAACCCAAAAATGCCATCAGACTGGAATCGCTATGCTTTTCATATTCAATATCGAAACCAACCTATTTTTGTAGAAGTACAAAATGACAAGATTAAGCTAGCCTTGCAAGAAGGGGAAGATATACCGATTTATGTGAATGAGGAAGTTTACACGCTTTCTGTAGGGAAGGCTGTTGAAGTTAGGATGAGCTAGTAATAAGAGAAGGTGAATCGCATGGGGCCCATGCGATTTTTTACGCTTTTAAATCTTTTTTAGGATGAGAAGTGGGGAGGTGGAGCGAGCAAAAGTGGAGTGGAAGGGAGCGAATCGGATCTCGAAGCGAGCAAAAGTAGAGTGGAAGCGATAAACCCACACATAACGAGGGAAAACCTACGCATATGGTGGGAGAACCCTCTCATAAGCATAAATCGTCGGACCTTCTTCAAATCCAAATGATTTGTATAACCGTTCAGCTCCGGAGTTTTCGTTTCGAACAGAGATAGTAACCAGTTCGACGTTACTGTTCGTAAAAGCATGTTCACAAGCATAGGTTAGCAAGTTGCTACCAATTCCTTGATTTTGCTCTTGTTTTGCTACGTTCATAAAACAAATTTCCGCCTCATCCGTTCCTTCTATTTCCTCCAGAAACACATAACCCCTCACACGTTGCTCATCTTTAAAAACCCAGAGGTGAAAATGTGAATCATGCAGATGTAAATGGATCATTTCATCCACTGTATAGAAAGCTGCAGAAGGATGTAGTTCGTTTACTTCCTCATAATCTTCTACAATATAAGGTTCAACACCAGAAGTAGATGCCTCATTTAGGTGCCAATTTTTCTTCTGAAGCAGTAGCGTTTTCTCTATGTTATAGCAATGGAAGTGATGTGCTTCTGCAAATTGGGTAAGTTTCTCGTTTTTCTTATAGAAAGCAACTTTTACTGCTGATACATGAGACTTAATGGTTGGAAGACAGTTTGACCACAACATTTCTAAGCATTCTTCTGTTTGGGAACTGGTGGTGAATGGTCCTAGCAAGCGACCTAGCCCTTGCTCCAAAAAAGGAAGCAAACCAATGAATCCATTAATCGTTTCATCTTGTTTTGATATCCAGGCAAACGGTGTACTAAAGCTTAGTAGTTGGGTGAGTTGTTCTTCTATAGCAGTTTGTTCAGATTCGAGCCAAGCAATGAAATGATGATCGGTTTGGTTTAAGGAAGCTAACCAATGGCTAACATCGTTTACTTCTTCATATGTTAATGGTGTAATCTCCATCTTCTATCTCCTCACTTAACGTAATGAGCTAACTGTAACAGAACAAATCGTTACAAAAAAGTGACGACGCAAATCGATAGGATTGCGAGGCCAAAATTCGGGTACAAATAACATATAGCAATGAAGAGGGGGGAAGCTCAACTTTTGAAATATACAGCACTTTATCGCATAACTATTATTGTATCCATGGCTGTAAAATTTTTATGGCAAATTTTTTGGTTTCAAAAAACAAATCGAATATGGGACGAGAAAACGAGGCAGAAATGGGAGTCCCTACTCGTAAAGCAAGCAAAAGAGTATCGCCAAAAAGCGTTGCAGCTGGAAGGCTTACTCATCAAAGTTGGGCAATTTTTAAGTACACGTGCTGACCTTCTTCCGCCCGTATTTCTTAAAGAATTAGAAGGTCTTGTAGATCGCGTCGAACCTGTTCCTTTTGACAAATCGAGAGAAATTGTTGAAGAGGATTGGGGAGACGACTTGTATGAATACATAGAAGACATCGACGAAGAACCTGTAGCTTCTGCATCGATTGGGGAAGTGTATAAAGCAACATTGAAAGATGGGAAAACGGTAGCGATCAAAATTCAGCGTTATCGGGTTGGGCAGATTTTTCATACGGATTTTAAAGCGATGCGAATTGTATTTTGGATCCTTTCGCGTGTGTCATCCATTGGAAAAAAGGCAGACTTAGGTGCACTTTACCGAGAATTAGTGCAAGTTGTCAGTAAGGAGCTTGACTTTAAGAAAGAATTGAAGCACTCCCTCTATTTCAAGGAACGGTTTAAAGATTTTGAAGGTGTATATATTCCGGACTATTACGAATATCTATCAACAAGAAGAGTATTGGTCATGGAATGGATTGAAGGGGTAAAAGTTACCGATGAGACATTCATACAAGAGCATCAACTAAACAGAGAGCATATTGCCAAGAAAGTGTTTGATTTATTTGTAGAACAGCTCGTTTCCGATGGAATGTTCCACGCCGATCCCCACTCTGGAAACTTAATGCTTCGTTCGGACGGGACGATTGTCATGATTGATTATGGAATGGTTGGAGAGATTGACAAGGATGATGCAAGCTATATTCGAATGATGATTCAAGGCTTTATTCTAGACGATTACGATAAGGTCATACATGCTCTTGAAGATATGAACTTCTTACTTCCTCACGCCAATAAGCAAAAAGTGAAGCGGCTATTACGCGAAATGTCTGATATGTATTTCCAAGGAAGCTTTGAAAAGTTTGACCAGGATGTACTAAATCAAATCCTAGATGATTTACAAAAATTTGTGAAAGATCAGCCGATTCAATTGCCAGCTGATTATGCATTCTTAGGAAGAGCGGCGTCGATTGTAATAGGCGTGTTAACTTCCATTCACCCATCCATTGATTTAATGAAGTGGGGCAAACCCGTCATTAAGGAATGGGTTTCAGGTAATGAATCAGATGCATCGATTTATAAAGAGGTGTTAAAAGATTCAGCAAAACCATTACTATCTTTACCAAAGGCTCTGAATCAATACTTAACCGATAGTGAACATCAAAGAGCCTGGCAAGAACGCCAACAACAGCATCGTCTTTTTCATCAGTACTATTTGTTTTATGCGTTGTTATCATTCGTTATTTTTGCATCTGGAAGTGGGTTTCTAATGGTGAAATACCCTGATTTGCCAGATGTATCAATATATATGGGCTTTAGTGTCAGTGGAGTAGGATTGTTAGGTGTGATTTTATTTGCGATTATTCATTTTCTAACCATTCAAACCATAACCAAAGATAGGAGGAATAAAAGTGAGTGATTTACTTAAAAAAGGATTTTTTATTGGGATAGGTGCAGCAGTAAATGGAAAAGAGAAGGCGAGCAAGATGCTGGATGAATTAATTGAGAAGGGTCAGATTTCTCCAGGTGAAGCGAGAGATATGCTCAACTCCTTTAAAGAAAAAGGCGAAGAACAAAATAAACAATGGAATTCTAAATCACAAGACTATTTCCGCGATACGATTAAAGAGTTAGGCTTTGTAACGAAAGAGGAATACGAACAACTTGAATTACGAGTAAAAAAACTAGAAGAACTTCATAAGGATGAAGAATAAGCAATAGCAAAGGCATGTGATATGAAATTAAGTAGTTAAGTTTTGGAGTACAAAACATCAAATTGAACTAATCAAGAGCTTGCAACTAAGGTTTCACTTTCGGAGTACAGTACCCACAGTAAAGACCATAATTGCAGACAAATTCACAAATGAATTTGTCTGCTTTTTTTATGTTATCCATCGTAAAGAAAGTATAACTTTTGGCGCTTACATGTCTAGATCTAGCGCCCAGCAAACTTCCTGCTCCTTCTTACTAAAGGAAGTTCGATTAAATCCGCTGCACCGTGCAGCAACATCGAACTGACCTACGTCCTGTAAGCCGCAGCATATACGTCGCTAGCAGGGCGCTTGCATTTTTTTATATAATATCAGGGATGTTTCAGCTTGGAAATTAGAGGTAATAGACAAACATATGTGAAAACGATTTAAGTAGAAATGAGGGGAATCAATGAAGAAGTTGTCGTTTCTATTTTCATGTTTGGTGCTGTTCCTTTCAGGGTGTAGCATGCGTGTCTTTAACCCTATAAGTGAAACGGCTCGGGATCAGTCGTTTTTAATTCTATTTAGCTTTTTTCTAATGATGATTGTTCTTGTAGTGGTTTTCGTTATGTTTGCTAGATTCATGTGGAAATACCGGGAAACAGAAGAAAATAAACATACGATTCCAGAAGATGAAGAAGGAAATAAAGCCTTTGAACTAACGTGGACAATACTACCAATTATTTTGCTTATTGTGTTAGCGGTTCCAACTGTAAGGATGACGTACGATATGTCAGCTGAGGTTACATCAAATCCTGCTAATGCAGTTCATATTGAGGTAACGGCTCAACAATTTAGTTGGACCTTTACATACGAAGGCGGCGTTCAAACCATTAACAATGTCACGCTTCCAAAAGACCGTCCTGTTGTCTTTCATTTGAATTCTAAGGATGTCATACATTCTTTTTGGATACCTAGACTTGGAGGAAAGAGAGACGTAATGCCTGGAGAAAATCGACGTCTGATTGTAACTCCAGAAGAAACAGGGACGTATCAGGGGAAATGTGCTGAGTTTTGTGGAGTGGATCATGCAAAAATGCGTTTCACGACTGAAGTTAAATCGCAACAAGCATACCAGCAATGGTTGAACGAAGAAAAGAAGGAAATGGAGTAGAGGGGGGATCTTCATGATAGCTGATTTATTTGGACGGAAGTTTTATATGGCATCCGATACGATTGGTGCGTGGGTGATGCTCACTCTAACGGCGATTCTGGGTATTATTCTTATCACGCGCGCCAAGAAGTGGCCAATCATTCGAGAGTATGCGACAACAACTCACCATCGCAAAATCGGTGTGCTCTATTTACTTTCTGCTACATTATTTTTCATGAGGGCAGGTATCGAAGCGTTAATTATTCGAATTCAGTTGGCGTTTCCTGATAATAATTTCTGGGTCTTTCAAGGTGAAAAATTTAATGAAGCGTTCACGACTCATGGCACCATTATGATTTTCTTTGTGGCTATGCCTCTACTCATCGGTTTAATGAACGTAGCTGTGCCGTTGCAAATTGGAGCTCAGGATATGGCGTTCCCTTATTTGAACGCGGTAAGCTTTTGGTTGTTTTTAGCAGGGGCTCTTCTCGTTAACATGAGTTTTTTCATGACAGCCTCACCAAATGCAGGCTGGACATTATACGCTCCTTTATCAACAGATACATATACTCCTTCAGCTGGAAATGATTATTATATATTTGGCATTCAGGTATCAGGGATAGGGACGATTTTAGCAGCAATTAATATGATTGTGACGATTGTTCGCCATCGTGCTCCTGGCATGACTTTAATGAAAATGCCACTATTTCCATGGTCCACGTTAATTACATCTTTCTTGATTTTGATTGCATTTCCAGTGCTGACGATTGCTCTGTACATTTTAATGTTTGATCGTTTCTTTGGGACATCCTTTTTCTCAGGACCAGAAGGGGACCCGATCTATTGGCAGCACTTGTTCTGGATATTTGGGCATCCAGAAGTGTACATCATCATATTACCGGCGTTTGGTATCTTTTCTGACATCATATCAACCTTCTCGAAAAAACGTGTGTTTGGATACGGTTCCATGGTAGTGGCGCTTGCGATTATTGGGTTACTTGGCTTTATGGTCTGGGTACACCATATGTTTACGGTTGGCTTAGGGGCTCTTGTGAATACCTTCTTCGCTGTTACCACCATGCTGATAGCAGTGCCAACAGGTATTAAAATCTTTAACTGGTTGTTTACGATGCGAAAAGGGGTCATCCGTTTCTCCACACCAATGCTCTTCGCTGCTGGATTTATCCCAACCTTTGTAATGGGTGGTGTGACAGGTGTTATGTTATCAGCGGCTGCGGCGGACCTTCAGTACCATGATACGTACTTTGTTGTGGCACACTTTCACTATGTGATTATTGGTGGAACGGTTTTAGGAGCATTTGCAGGTATTTACTACTGGTTCCCAAAAATGTTCGGCATTACGTTGAATGAAACATTAGGTAAGCTGCACTTTTGGTTGTTCCTGATTGGGTTTCATATCACATTCTTCCCACAGCATTTCGCTGGATTAAATGGTATGCCAAGAAGGGTGTACACGTACACCGCAGAAGACAATGTCTTTGTCTTTAACTTTGTTAGTACATTGGGAGCATTCCTGATGGGGATTGGAACAGCCGTGTTTGTATGGAATATATATAAAAGCTTTAAAAAACCACAAAAAGCAGGAGATGATCCTTGGAATGGGCGCACATTAGAATGGAGTGTTCCTTCGCCAGCTCCAGAGCATCCATTTGAAAATACGCCACAAGTGGTATCGCACGATCCGGTTTGGGAAGCCAAGCTACATCGTGATGGAGAATTGCCAAAAGCAAGCGAATCGAGAACAGCACCAATAGATGTTGTATCGTGGCAACCTGTCATGTTGGGAAGCTTGATGCTATTCTTTTCGCTAGCCTTTATCTACCATGTAACTTGGCTGCAGGTCACATTAGGCATTGCTGTCCTTGGTTTCTTCGTTGTGCGTGCACTAACGGATGAACATACAAAAAAAGCAAAGGAGGACCAGGCTCATGACAACGTATAATCAAGATTTACAAGGGGATAAAAAGCTAGGATTTGTGTTGTACTTGGTCGGTGAGCTGGTCATGTTTGCGACCCTTTTTGCTACGTTTTTCATTTTTGTGCAAGACGCAATCGATCCAACACCAACAGAAGTATTTGAAGCACGTACTGTGATTATTTCTTCTGTCTTTCTATTATCTAGTAGTGGAACGATACACTTTGCAGAAAAAGCAGCAGAAATACAAAATAGGAAAGGCATTGCGATTTGGTTAGCGGCAACCGTGCTTCTTGGGCTTGCATTTATGGGAGTGGAAATTCATGAATTCCGAACGTATTATCATGAAGGATTCACCCTTACGCAAAATATCTTTTTGTCATCATTTTATATTTTAGTTGGCTTACATGCCGCTCACGTACTGTTTGGAATCGGTTGGATGCTTCTCTTGGCCATTCAGCTTAACAGTATTCCATCCTCTATCTATGGAGATAAACAAAAAATCTTTAGCTACTACTGGCACTTTGTCGATGTGATTTGGATCTTTATTATTGTGTTTGTGTATGCTCCTTATTTAATTTAATTGCGTTTACATCGTTTTTTTGTTGCATATAAGCCCCATTATCTTGAAGACTTAGATTCGAGATAATCTGGATTAGAGATATGTTTTCGTTTTGTTAATTAGGAGAAAAGATCGGCCGGGAAATCACTCGTCTTTCCTGTGGCCCTACACGATGTAGGGTCGTTCGACGTTGTCACACGATGTGACGGTTTTAGTCGAACTTCATCTGGATTGATTCGTCTCCTCGGGTAAATATCGTACCCTGCTGGGTCTCGACACATCCGTTTTTCCACGGGGGTCTCTCAATTCCGGCCCATCTTTGCATTAGTTGGTTTAACGGAAACATCGCCATTTGTTGTGGGTAGCACAAAATAACCAAACGTTTTTTATTAGGCATAGAAATACCTAGGTGAAACAATAAACATACGCTTTATTAATATTTTGGCTTCTAGGTAAAACATAAGATATAGATCACCCATCCCCCCTCACACCTCGCAATGTTTCCGTTTCTCCCAATACTAGCAAAGGTGGCCATGGAACAAGAAGACTCCCGCCGGAGAAAGAGGTAGGCAAGATCCCCTGAGGGTGTTTTTCCCCGAAGGTAGCTTGCCAGCTCGCCGGCAGGACGCGAGTTGTTCCACGGCCACCTTTATTCTAACTAAATCTACGGAAACATCCCTCTTTCAAATATTTATTCTAGAATGCTTTGCAAGGTATGGTGGATTAAATATTATGTAGGTGTATAGCTGCTGTGAAAAATGTTAACGTTTTCTATGTGAAATTGACTTTTTACAAAATTAAAGCAATAATATAGTCATATTGTCTTAACCGAACAAAAAGAGCTGGCACAGGAAAGAGGTTCTAAAGCATGTACATAAGCTTTGAAGAATTTGTTAGGCAATTTGAAATGAAGTTGTTTCGAAAGCTAACAGAATCTGAATGGAAATTCGCTCGCTGGATCTATTTCAAACACATAAATGACTACTAGCTCCCAGTTAGCTTCATCCCAGTACGTACATAGTATAAAAGTGTTGAATTGCTATGTAATACCAAGTATTTAGGGAAGACTTAATACAACAAGAAAATGTTAGGCTGTATCCTAGCATTTTCTTGTTGAATAGCCACAGCATTTACGGCGTTAACCGGGTGCCCTGAGTTTTTTGTTCTTTAGTTGAAGCATGTATGTATCCCATTACACACTATTTATTATTTGAAGCACTTTCTCCTTTTTTTGTACATAGAAACTCCCCATAATGAAGCTATCCCAACCAAAAAGTTACCTAGCCCAGCATTACCTATCATTAAATTGTATTTTTCCTAACTAATGTCCTTCGTTATAATGAAAGGATTTCTTCATTTTTGAAATGTTTCTTCAATAAAGAATTACCGTAATCACATAAGTATAACTCCCCCTACATTCAAGCATAAATCCCTTCATTTATCACAAGCTAATGAGAGTACTTCAGAAATGAGGAAATGCACATGAATTGGTTATCGGTAATTCCGTTTATTATTGTCGTTATAGCTGCTATATCAACGAAACAGGTGATTCCGAGTTTGTTTTTCGGGGTGGTTGTCGCTGGTTACCTCGTTCAGCCGGAAGTATTAGGTGGGATGACCAAGGCGTTAGAATTCGTCATTGGAGGACTCACCGATGAGGCTAACCTGAAAATTATTATCTTTTTATACGCGTTTGCTGCATTAATTGGACTTATACGAATATCTGGGGGCATTAAAGGGTTTGTACAGGCTGCAACAGAACGTATTGAAGGGAAAAAGGGTGCGTTTACCTTAACGTGGATTTCTGCTTTAGGGACATTTAGTGCGCCTAGTTTCCGTATTGTTACGATTGCGCCTGTCATGAAAGCAATGATTAAAAAAATACCGATGAGTAAGCAGGAGTTAGGCTTTGTCATTGAAACAACGGCTTCTCCGTTTATCGTACTTATTCCCATTGCTACAGCATTTGTTGGGTACATGTCATCTGTTATCGAATTATCCCTCGATCAAACGAAATTAGAAGGGGACGGTTATACGCTTTTCTTGCAAAGCATTCCGTTTAATTTTTTTGCAATTGCAATGTTGTTGATAGGCTTTTATCTTAGCTTTTTCCATAGCTCTAAAAAACAAGCTGTCGAAGCCGAAAATACACCAGAAGAAGATGCTAAGAAAGAACAAGAAGATGATGACGATGACCAATGGGAGGACTGTCATCCATCTGTAGCGAAAGATCTACCTTCAAAACCTTGGAATCTTATTTTGCCGTTAGCTAGTGTGATCTTACTAACGTTTGTATTAATGTACGTGTTCGGCATTAAAGAAGGGAAAGAAGGTTGGCAAGCGCTCATTAACTCTCGCGTGTTGGATGCGATGGTCATTGCGGTTGTTTTATCAATTGTATGGTTCGTGATTTTTCTGAAAATAACATCCCATCCATTGCGTAAACAAATGAATGAACTCGTAACAGGCGGAAATGAGATGATGAGTGTCATTTTACTACTTGCTATGGTCTGGGGGTTAAGTAAGGGATCAGAAGCATTGAATTTTGCAGATACGATATCTGAATCACTTAAGTGGATTCCGGCATCCTTTGTAGCGGTACTAGTGTTCATTATCGGTTGCAGCCTCTCTTATTTCATCGGCTCCTCATGGGGGACATGGGGAATATTAATGCCTGTTGGCGTCTCCATCGCCAGTGTATCAGGTAGTTCCTTACCAATTGTGATTGGTGCTGTGTTTGCAAGCGGAACATTTGGCGCATTTTCATCCCCATTAAGTGATAACAACAATACAACAGCTGGCATTTTGAACTTAAATGCTGTGCGCTATGCCAAGTTCAAACTAAAACCCGCACTTATATCAGCAGGGGTGGCAGCTGTACTATATTTAGTACTACCGTTCTTCTTATCATGAGAGCTGACCTATCGAAAATAACCTCGATGTCTCACTCCATCAGACAGAAAAAAGATCAGCCTTTATGAGCTGATCTTTTTATCATGAGAAAAGGTTGGATGTGTACTTCTACCTATACGCTCCACAATCTTGTACAAGAAATACATACATAAAAACACACCGATACAGAGCACTTCAAGGTTTATATAATACCAGACTCCACTACCTAGTAAATCGAGTGGTGAATTAACAGTTGGAGTGTCAGAGAGGTACAAATAATTGGCTCCAATCACCATGTTTAAGAAAAAGGCAAATACTGCATATACGTTCAAATAGGCATACGTCTCAACCATAGAGCGGAAGGTGATGCTAACTTGAGACGTGAGTACAAGAAAAACCCCGGTTAACGATATCGTCATATGATGAACGAAAAACTTCCAAAATCGAAAATGCGGGAATCCATAAATTAATTCTGGTGTTAGAAGCGCTATAAAAGCTGGTATAATACCAATAAAATAAAGGATCTTTATCATTTTTTTGCTATTGGAAAGGATGGCGATCATCCCAATAATTCCTGCAATGCCACATAAGTGGAGGGGAGCATGTTCGCGCATATTCCATGTATTTGTTGATAAGGCCCAGGTCGTGTAACCAAGTTCAGACACAAGCAAAAGCGTAAATAGTGTCCATTTGGTAAATGTGTAAAGTCTTTTTTGATTAAGCAACGGTTTGTAGGCTAGGAAAAAGTATAGGAGTACGATGAAGTAAATGCTAACCATCGTAAAATGGCTTGCTGAAAATATATCAAATGAATTCGTAACTTCAGGTGCGAACCAGTGCTTCATATGACCAGTCCTTTTAGCTGATTTTCCATTCATTGTAGCACAACGTATGTCCCTAGAGAACGATTTTGAAGGAGGGCAGCATGACAAAAATAAACTGTTTTCAATGTGTACATTTTTACACAACATGGAACCCTAAGTTTCCGCGAGGGTGCAAAGCGTATGGGTTTAAAGCCAAGGAAATCCCATCAGATTACGTGTTGAAGGTCTCAGGATCCCCTTGCTTTCACTTTGAATCAAAACAGAAACCAACTTCACCAAAACCGACTAGTCTCTCTACATTTGATGTGAAAAGGTAAACGATTATGCAAGCCTATGGCTGAGTTTACGCCAAGTCTTGAAGGAAAGAGTGGTCCATAATTGAATCAGCTGGCCATAGAAGCATAAGGAAATGAACGTTCCAATAAATACTGGACCTCCAAGCAATAGCGCAGAGCTAGTTGCTACAAACGATATGGAGGTTTGAGCGAAGCGGATACTTTTGTGAAACCGCTCGCTAATCGCCAAGAATAGATCATCGCGTGGTGCATTTGGGTAACCTACAGTCATATATGTTGCGACACCAAAGCTAGTTAATCCAAGACCGATTACAAACAGAACGACTTTCTCGATAAACAGCTGACCGTCCATGGTGAAAGAATGAAACACAATCTCTAACCAAAAATCAAAAAGAACTGCCTCTAATACTAAAGGAAGAATGGGCGAGAGAGACGGCTTACGCTTAAATAGCAGCGCATTAACAAAGATTAAGATAAATTGGGTGAAGCCATACCAGAATCCGATGGTAAGGCCGAATTGATGTTCAAGTCCAGCAAAAAAAGCTGTCCAAGTCCCAGTTCCTATATTGGCTTTGACCATCAATGCCGCACCAATAAAACAAATATTCATTCCGACCAGATAAGCAATAGATTTTACATAAAGCATTTTTTCACCAACCATTACAATAAAATTTTCAAAGGGATGAGCATCATTGAATTTAGAATCATTAAACTATTTCATAGAAGTGTGTAAACAAAATAGCCTGACAAAGGCAGCTGAATCCCTCTTTATCTCCCAGCCAGCATTGAGCAAGCAAATGAAGTCGCTGGAGGAACAATTTGGTTATGCGCTATTTCATCGCACACATCAAGGTATTGAATTAACAGAAAAGGGTCAAAAGCTGTATGATGATCTGGAGCCCCATTTCGCAGCCATTGCGCACAAAGTGGAACAAAATCAATTAAATCAACAGATACGATTTGGATCCATCCCCTCTATTAGTACCTATTTGTTACCTAAATACTTAGATCAATTAAAGAAGTTATCCGTTGAAGTGACTGTCGTTAAAGATTACAGCAAAGACTTGCTTCCTCTTCTCAAGAAGCAGAAAATTGATGCAGCTATTTTGCCAGATCCCCCTGACGTAGAGGAGCTATATTCCCGCTTTCTATTTCATGATGAGATCTATGTTGCTGTATCTACCTCTCATCCATTAGCGGAAAAGGAAAGCATTACGATAGAGGAATGCTTTCAATATCCTCAGCTACTCACACCATCATCAACACTTCTATATCAACAGGTCTTTCAACTGATAAAAGAAGCGGAGCAATCGCCTATCATTAAAGAGATGAATTACTATGAGATGCTAGGCTATGCATATTTAGGAGATGGTGTGGCCTATATACCAGGGTTGTTAGCAGAAAATACGTCTCATATAGGAGTAGTGTTCTTAAAGCTAAAACATGCTCCATTAAGTAGGAAGATGTTTTTATATGGTGCTACAAAAGAAATAGTAGACAGACTTTACTGGGTATTCCTACCTCCTGAATAAGTTGTATGAATCTATCTTATATCGTTTGAACAAAATAGAAGAAATACTGTTTTTTTATGAGGGCATAACGACTGGTTATATCCCTGTTTTTTACGTAGTAAAAGACAATTGTTATATAATTGAAATTTCAGAATTCATCTATCCTTTAGTGCGATTGTGTGCTATAGTGATGTGTATTTGATACGTAAGGAGGTTATCTAAGATGGCAAGAGAAAAATGGGCATCGAAGCTAGGCTTCATGCTGGCCGCCATGGGATCAGCAGTAGGTCTAGGGAATATATGGCGCTTCTCTTACGTAGCCGGTGAAAATGGTGGAGGAGCGTTTTTACTTCTGTACCTTGGCTTCGTATTTCTAATCGGAATTCCGGTACTGCTTTCGGAGTTTAGTATAGGTAGACAAGGACAAGGAGATGTAGTTGGTTCCTATCAAAATTTAGCACCAAAAAAACCGTGGTATTTAGCGGGTTATATGGGAATTGCAAGTGCCTTTTTAATATTATCCTTTTATAGTGTTGTTGCAGGTTGGTCTTTATATTATTTATGGAATTATATCAACGGCACATTCTGGGTCCTTCCAGATGCAGGGTACGGGGCTACATTCCAATCATTAATTTCAAATAACTACACACCACTATTTTGGCATGCATTATTTATGGTGTTTACGATTCTAGTCGTCCTTACTGGTGTAAGGCAGGGAATCGAAAAAGCCAATAAAATCTTTATGCCAGCTCTAGCGGTCATGATGATTGGTTTAGCGATATACAGTGTGTCATTAGACGGCGCTATGGAAGGGCTAAAGTTTCTTTTCCAACCAGATTGGAGCAGTTTAACAGACCCTTCAGTGTATTTAGGGGCGTTAGGACAGGCTTTCTTCTCCCTTAGTATAGGGATGGGTGGCATGATGACTTATGGAAGCTATTTATCCAAAAAAGAATCCCTACCATCTGCTACGGTTGGCATTGGAATTATGGATACTGTATTTGCAATTATTTCAGGTATTGTCATTTTTCCTGCTGTATATGCATTCGGTATCTCACCAAGCTCAGGTCCAAGCCTTGTATTTATCACGTTGCCAGGTATATTCGCAGAAATGCCGTTTGGCAACGTCGTTGGCTTTACGTTCTTCTTACTCTTATCGATTGCATCGTTATCATCAGCAATCTCAATATTAGAAGTACCTGTGGCCTATTTCACTCGTAAATTTAATTGGTCTCGAACCTTCAGTAGCGGCCTCGTTGGAAGTATCATGTTCGTATTAGGAATCTTTGTATCCCTAGGTATGGGCGTTTGGTCTGGAGTAACCTTAATTGGCGAGAATAATATAATGGATTCGATGGACTATGTCGCATCTAATATTTTCTTACCACTTGGAGGCTTAGTGATTGCTATATTTGTAGGCTGGCAATGGAAGAAGGATGAAGCTTTTCAGGCAAGTGATATGTCAACGTCCAAGCTTCGATTTGTATGGTATGGTTTGATTAAATTTATCGCACCATTATTAATCATTATTATCTTCCTTCAATCGGTTGGCTTGCTTGGTTGGTAGACGATGAACTGCGCGTAACAAGGAGCGACTTTTAGAATATTAGAGCGAGATTCGAAATTAGGAGCAACTTTCGAGATATAGGAAGCGACTGCAATCGTGATTCGAATTACAGTAAGCACTGGCCACCTTATTGAGGTGAACCAGTGCTTTTCTTATCTCTGAAATATCATTACATGAAGAAAAGCAAGCATATCAGGCGTTTGCGGTAGGAATCTGATATACTAGAAAAAAGTACATAGGGGATTGGTATGGTGGTCAAAAAGCGCTTAATCCTTATATTTCTGTTATCTACCTTATTAATACTAATAGGTTCGATAGGGTATATGATTCTAGAGGACCTGGATTTTTTTGATAGTTTATGGCTTACGGTTGTCTCGGTTCTTACGGTTGGATATGGTGATGCTGTTCCTTCGACACTTGGAGGTAAACTATTTACTCTTGCCTTGATTCCAATAGCGATAGGAATCGTTACCTATACTTTAGGGATTACTGCCGCAACCATTATTGAAGGCACATTTTCAAAGGAAGCAAGGATGAGGAAAATGGAAAAGAAGCTCTCTAGATTAGAAAATCATTTTATTTTATGTGGGTTTGGTAGAGTGGGGGAGCAGGTTTATGAACAACTACTAAAGCACAATCATACAGTAGTCATTATTGATCGGGATGAAGAAGTAGGGAGTAGACTCGGAGATCAAGTGTTGCTGCTAAATGGCGATGCTACAGATGATGAGACGCTTGAGAAGGCAGGAGTTGAGAAAGCTGCTGGACTCGTTACGACACTACCAAACGATGCCGATAATGTCTTTGTAACCTTAACGGTAAAAGGGTTGAATGATAAACTTCAAGTCGTGGCGCGTGCGGAGAAACAAGCAAGTGAGGAAAAATTAAAACGAGCTGGAGCGGATCGTGTAATCAACCCATCTCATTTAGGTGGAAGACGTATGGCGTTGTCTATTTTAAAGCCAGTTAGTATAGAATATATAGATACTATTTTACATGCGGGTCATGAGGATTATAATGTAGAGGAGATTGAGGTATCCAGTAGCTCCGCCTGGCATAAAAAAAGTATCAAAGACCTTAATATTCGAGCGATTTATGGGATTACGGTGGTTGGTATAAAACGAGGCGAGCAATTCATACGAAATCCTGCTCCTGATGAATCTATCCACACAGGTGATGTACTTATCGTATTCGGTGAACAATCAAGATTAGACCTATTTGAAAAGCAAGCGTAAGGAGGAAAACATCATGTCTGTTTCATACGATCAAATTTTACAAAAAATGATGAAGGAGCTTCAGGAGGCCAACCTTTTGAAGCAACATCCAGAGAAGGTACAAGAGCATGTCCGAGCTGTAAAGTTATTAGCAGACTTAATCGTAGATGATGATGGGGCATCCATGCAAACCATGCAGCAACCATCTACATCATCTCAGCAAATAGCACCAACACAGTCTCAACCTACAGCTTCTCCATCACCACAACCGGCTCCAAAGAGCGAACCTTCCATTGATCATGAAGAAGCAAATGGAGACTCATTATTTGATTTCTAAGTAGCAATAGATAGAAAGGGGAGTTAGAATATGAAATTATTTTTAATCCTAGCCGTTGTAAACGGGTTTATTTCCGTTGCACTTGGAGCGTTTGGTGCCCATGGGCTAGAAGGTAAAGTATCAGAGAAAATGTTAAAAACATGGGAAAAAGCAGTCGATTACCAAATGTTCCATACGATGGCACTGTTTATTGTAGGATTGCTTATGAGTAAAATAACAGGCAATCTTGGCGCTGCAGGCTGGGCTTTTTTAGTGGGCATTATCCTGTTCTCCGGTAGCTTATACATTTATAGCGTAACAAGCATCAAGACCTTTGCGATGATTACACCACTTGGCGGTGTATCATTCTTAATCGGCTGGGTTTTACTTGGCTATGCCATTGTGAAGTATCTCTAAAAATACAGGATTGTAGCGAATACCACAATGAGCAGAGCACGAATGACTTGTTGGGCGAACGGAAGCATTTCGTGTCTGGAGTAGTGCGCTAAGCCTTCAAAAATTAGACTTAATGCTAGGGAATAAAATACAAATAATAAAAAGAATACAAAACTCGTTTTTATTAAAAACATAATACCAAACAAGAATGCTACACCTAGCATAACAAACTGAAGCTGCACAAATTTTTGAGAAGGATGCTGCAAGGACATGCACTCCTTTCTAATCCGTTGATAATAGAAGAGTAGGAGTATCCATCAAGGATACTCCTTTTTTATCGTCTAGGAAACTACAAACGGGTTAAGTTTGTGGATAACATTAATAAAGTAATGTGGCCACATCCAGCGCCCAGCGACTAGTATGCTTCCCTCACCTCCGTACGATAAGTTAACATCGAATCGCTATCGCTCTTCGTGTTGCCTTTATCTCCTACGGCTCAGTCCAGCATATACGTCGCTAACCGGGCGCTTGCGCTTTTGTTCTATCCAGCTCCAGCGCCCAGCGACTAGTATGCTTCCCTCACCTCCGTACGATAAGTTAACATCGAATCGCTATCGCTCTTCGTGTTGCCTTTATCTCCTACGGCTCAGTCCACCATATACGTCGCTAACCGGGCGCTTGCGCTTTTGTTCTATAAATACATGCTTTTCTCCGTGGAGTGGAAGAAAAGCTATTACTCTACATCAGCAAAACATTAGGGATAAAGGATTAAATCATGAACATGTGCTGAACATTTATATTTATGATTGAAAAGATAAAATATGAGTGATTTTCTGATTAAAGGAATCGGAAAATCTACAAAGAATTATAAAAAACGGTTGCCATTATCGCTGGTTATTACCTGTGTTCCCACCGTATGGGTAAGCGTAGTTAATTTCCTCAGGGAAGGTGATGTAGTCAAGATAAACCATCAGTAACAGGTAACGTATCCCCGTTTCAGGATCACTTAGAATGATATGATCTCTTCCTGCGGCTTCAATAATGCCTTTAAAAACTTTAGCATTCCAATTCTCATTATTTTCAAAGGTCATATAAACGGTTGCTTGCTTCCCTTTATTCAAACGAAGAATATTTTCAATATAGGATTCTTCTTCTGGTAGCATTCCAGGAAAATTAGTGTAGCCAGGACTTTGTGTTTGTGGGAATGGAGGAACTTGATATTGTCCCTGTTGCTGACCTTTTGGCTGTTGCATTTGCTGTGGCATCTGTTGTTGGCCCGCCATTTGACTTTGATAAGGGTACATCATAGGCTGCCCCCCTTGACCTTGTTGACCATATTGCCCATAGCTATAAGGGTTATTCCCTTGACCGTATGAGCCTCCTTGATGTGTAGGTGTCATTCTCCAATGCACTCCTTTCAGATGTTAAAACGCTTTAGGGCATTCAGAACGTAATATGGGTTGTAGAAACAGTGAGATTTGTAACGGCCAAGATTGGATTGCCCAAACCATTCGGCAGGACAATCACCTTCTGGTCTGAAGAACCATAGTGAATTGCTAGCTGGGTGATACTATCCTGAATGGTTTTCTTCGCCTAACGTTTGTCTTTTTCTCGAGCTCGTTGATAGAAGTAACCTTTCTGGATCGCCTCAAATCCTCCAGGGCTTTGATAGATTATTTCATCAAGACGATTGATGCCTTTTAAATCGAGGCAGTTTACGTGCATGCGATTTATGCCAGTGTTACCTACCATCAGCATCCCAAGTTTCCCATCACCTTCAGCTCGCATAAGCCTAGCCAGCAACTTCAAATCACTTTGATTATAAGGAACGACGGCCATAGGTTCACCCCTTTTTAACCTGACATCAGCATATGCCCTAAAAGGAGGATTCGTTCCTTACCACTACTCACAATCCTCTTAGAACCATGTGTATGTACCAAAATGCTGATTATGAACAAAAATATAAGCTGTTGGGAGGATGGGAGAGGCTTTGTTGGGGTGTGATTTGATTATAGGGAGGAAAAGAGCGGATAGTGAGGGGAAACTCACGCATATCCAGAGAAACTCCTGATCTTTTTTTAATCCTAGAGCAAACTTCGACCTTTCATTGTAAAAATCAAGGGAGAGCTCAACTAAAACTGTAGTTATGCCTACAAATTCTATAGAGTAGTTTAAAGTGTTTCTGCGCAAAATAGATGTAAATCTAATATTGGAGGTAGCGGAAGTATGACACTACAAAACGAACATGAAATCCGCGAAATTATGGAAGCATACGGCAAGATGCAAAATGCTGTACAACAAGCTCAAAATAGTGGGGACTCACAGCAAATTCAGGAAACGCAACAACAATTACAAGAGTTGCAGGCAAAGGTGCAAAAAGCTCAAGGCAAAGCTACAAAATCAAATGATCAATCCAATGTGAAATTGTTTGATGCTCAACAACGTTTAGAACAATATGAGCAACAAATGACGCGGGCACAATCGAATATTTCTGCCCAACGAAACACGATCGAATAAAAATAACGTTTCACCTATACATCAACAAAAAGAAGGCACCCACATGCCGGGCACACTAAAAAACGTCTAGGGTCAACATAACCCTAGACGTTTTATGAATTTATTACTTGTAGTTTGTAGCTGTTGGTCTCCCTCAGCCTACACGTGTAAAAACTGTGGAAGCTGTTCTGGCTTCAATAGGTTACCTACATAGAAAGAACCGAAATCGCCATAACGAGCACTTACTTCGTCAAAGCGCATTTCATAAACAAGTTTTTTGAATTGAAGTGGATCGTGTGCGAATAGCGTTACGCCCCATTCCCAATCGTCAAAACCAACGGAACCGGTGATAATCTGGCGGACTTTACCTGCATACTTACGGCCAATCATACCATGGGAATACATAAGTTTGCTTCGTTCTTCCATTGGTAGCATGTACCAGTTGTCTTCACCGTCACGGCGCTTGTCCATAGGATAGAAGCAGATATAATCCCACTTAGGTAGAATTGGCTTAAGGCGAGCTTGGATTTCAGGATCATTGTCCACGTCCTTACCTTTCGCCATATACGTAGATAGTTCTACGATGGAAACGTAAGAATAGCTTTTAGTCGTAAATTCAGCTAACTTTGTTTTGTTAAATTCATTCTCAATTTCGTTTAATTCTTCTAATGTTGGTCGAAGAATCATCATAATAAAGTCAGCTTTTTGGCCAACCACAGTGTATAAGGAATGGCTACCTTCTTTCTTATCCTCTGTATCCTTCCACTTATCTAGAAGTTGATTGAATTCATGTATAGCTGTTTCTCGTTCATCACTAGAAGCTTTCTTCCAGGATGTCCAGTCCATTGTGCGTAAATCATGAAGGCAATACCAGCCTTCCATTGTAGTAGCTGCTTCTGGCATTATGATTCGCTCCTTTACATTGTGAAAATCGAATGTTTCTTAAAGAAAGTATTAGTTGTTGACTTTTACATGTCTAGCTCCAGCGCCCAGCGACTAGCAAACTTCCTGCACCTCCTTACGATAAGTCAACATCGAACGCTTGCGCTCTTCGTGTTTCCTTTATCTCATACGGAGCCGTCCAGTTTGTACGTCACTAGACGGGCGCTTGCGCTTTTGAAGTGTCTAGCTACAGCGCCCAGCGACTAGCAAACTTCCTGCACCTCCTTACGATAAGTCAACATCGAATCGCTAATGTTTTCGTGTTGCTTTTATCTCCTAAAACTTAAAGGAAGTTCGATTAAGATCGCTACGTCACGTAGCAACATCGAACCAACCGACGTCCTGTCGGCAGGCTAACCCGGGCGCTTGCGCTTTCTTATTTGCAACTGAGTCAACTATAACATAAGTTTTAACCAATTAGGAAACGCTTAGAAAAGGGTGGAAGCGGGAACAACGGTATAGGAAAGCATCTAGTAGAGAGTGTTTTACAATCGTGTGAAAATAAAGACATTTTTGTATAGGCATGTCTTGACTTTCATTTGAACACAAAACGATTTATCATATATAACAGATACACTGATGGAGGGATAAAATATGAGCAATCTATTTGATTCTTTACGCGATAAATTAAGCGGTTCTAACAAGCGAGTCGTGCTTCCGGAAGGCTTAGACGAACGAATCTTAGAAGCAGCTGCTAAGTTAGCAGAGGAAGGTTATATCACACCTGTATTAATTGGAAATGAAGATGAAGTGAAACAGAAGGCTTCCGATTTAAACGTAGATGTTAGCGGTGCAGATATTCTTGACCCTCACAATTATGAAGAATTTGATACCATGGTACAAAGCTTTGTAGAACGTCGTAACGGCAAAGCGACAGAGGAAAAAGCACGCGAAATTCTATTGGATGGAAACTACTTTGGGACGATGCTTGTCTATATGGGGAAAGCAGACGGCCTTGTAAGTGGTGCAGCGCATTCTACTGCTGACACCGTACGTCCAGCTCTACAAATCATTAAAACGAAGCCAGGCATCAAGAAGACATCTGGTATCTTCATCATGGTTCGAGACGATGAAAAATATGCATTTGCTGACTGTGCCATCAACATTTCTCCAGACAGCCAGGACCTTGCAGAAATTGCATTAGCCAGTGCAGAAACAGCGGAACTATTCGACATCGATCCAAGAGTAGCGATGCTAAGCTTCTCTACAAAAGGATCTGCTCAATCACCTGAAACAGAAAAGGTAACCGATGCGATTCAAATTGCCAAAGAACAAAAACCAAGCCTTACCCTTGATGGTGAGTTCCAATTTGACGCAGCATTCGTTCCATCTGTTGCAGAGAAAAAAGCACCGAACTCTGAATTAAGCGGTGACGCCAACGTATTCGTATTCCCAAGCTTAGAAGCAGGAAACATTGGCTACAAAATCGCACAACGAATGGGCGGATTTGACGCCGTAGGCCCTGTTCTTCAAGGTCTAAACGCACCTGTAAACGACCTATCCCGTGGTTGTAGTGCAGATGAAGTGTACAAGCTGTCCATTATCACAGCAGCTCAGTCTTTAAAATAAATGAAATGATAGTAAGAGAGTCCAGACCATTAATGTGGCTGGGCTTTTTTGTTGGATGGGGTGGAAGATAAGCTGGAATTAGATCGGGGATTAAGATATCAAAGTTAGATTTTGGGAATAGGAGCGAGAATCAGAATTTAGGAGCGAGATTACAAAATCAGGAGCGAGTCTACATTTCAAAGCCACCCCCTCAACAATAAAAAAGCACTGGCACCTATTCCAGGTGATCCAGTGCTTTTCCATTTCGTTGCACCATATGTTCGAAACGTTGTTCAAACCATTCCATCTCTTGATTGGATAAAGGGTCTGTTACAATATGACCGCTTAGCTCGTGTAGCTTATACAACATCCGGTTGCGAATGTCTTGAACGGATAGATCCTTCTGAAAAAGTTCCTCTAAGGAAGCCATCGTTTCCGGTTCAATGGTAGGGTAGGCGAAGCGGGTTTCTTCACCTTTTTTGCTTATATCATAAAAATGTCGCAACAATGCTGCACGTTCTTGTCCACTTCCTGTCACGCACAAATAGATTTGAACCGCACTGCCATTTTTCACTCGTCGTTGTGAAATACCGGCAAATTTTTTCCCATCAATACTTAAATCATAGGTACCAGGACAATAGGATCCTGTAATTTCGAACGCTTCAATCGGATAGCCTTCTTCTTGAAATAACAGCTTAATAAATTGCACCATCGCTTCGTAACCATCATGGATATTAACCTCTTTCGCATCCGGAAAAATGAACGAAAGGTTTAACACTCCATCATCTAAAACAACGGCAAGCCCACCTGAATTCCGAACAATGGCTTGGAAGCCTTGTTCTTTTAAATAATCGATTCCTTCATCAATATAAGGAAGTCTTGCATCAGGGATCCCCAACACAATGGTGTTGTGATGGACCCAAAGGCGAGCGGTCGTAGGGGAGTTGCCTTGCCCTACCGACATGGCAAGAGCATCATCCGTCGCAAACGATTGAAGGGCAGAAAAGGTCGGCCCCATTTCACTTTGATCGATAAAACGGTATGTAGAAGGGCGTAGTAAGTTATGTATAGCTTGCATCATCCGTTCTCCTTTACCTCATTGCATTACTATCTATTATATCAAAAACGACAGCCAAACGTCTGGAGGAAATAACATTCACACTTGTCTGGATTTTCATGTCTAAACTTTATGAGTGTATCCAACTCCCTGTCGAACTAATTGTATATGGTGTTAAAAAACGTTCTCTCTATTTCACCTTTAATTTCATATTGACGTTCACTAAAATTAGTTACAAATATTGACAAATACTCGCATAATAGAGGTGGATTATAGTGGGCAAGAAGACCGAATTTAATTTTTATATCGTTATTGGGTATCTTGGGATCGTGTTAATAATGTTACCGGCAGTAAGGTTGTTAGCAAAAGAAGGTTACTTTCCCTTCATGTCAGTAATGGGTTTTATTTGTATTAGTTCTTATTTTACCTTTTTAGAGAAACGGGCAAATGCGGACCGAAGAGTTATTAATATAACCAAAACTATAGTAATACTAGCATTAGGCATTCTATCGATTATTCTTTATTATTAAGTAAAAATGCAAGGTCACATCATGGATGAATTGATTTGATAGGCATAATAGCGGCCAGTACCTCGAATGCCGAAAGCAAGTGAACATCTTGCATATGAATCTGTTTCTTTGTACAATACCATTTAGTCTTATCAAACGAAAAAAAGAGGACATGGGTAAGGAGGGAAGCATAGTGGCTAACGAATTTCGAGTATGTGATGATTGCCAGGCAACTAATATGAAAACGTTGCTTCCTCGCCTAGAACAGATTGACCCTGATGCAGATGTGCAAGTAGGGTGCCAATCCTATTGTGGACCAGGACGGAAGAAATCTTTTACATTTGTGAACAATCGCCCTGTTTCTGCATTGAGCGAAGATGAATTAATAGACAAGATCGATTCCAAATTAAAAAAAGATGCCAAAAAAAGACGATAGTTTAAAAGCCTGTTCTCCCAAGTTTTGGATGTGTTGAGAACGAATGATACAGACGCCTTGCCATAAGTCAAGGTGTTTTTTCACTTTCAAAAGGTTTAAAATTTCTTATAGGATGAAAGTATAATTTTCTGGCGCTTACGTGTCTAGCTCTAGCCCCCCTCGGGGTCTTAAGGCAATATCGCCACGACGAGGCTTTGCTTAAGCCTGTCGGGGATGAGCAAGGCGCGTGCGCTTTTCTTTATATGGTCCATTTTCGACTAAAATAGGGAGAAGGTAATAACATTCTACATGTTTCAGATTTGGAATGTTTCGTATATAATAAGTAAAAGTATATCTCGAAAGAGGAAGGGCATTTATCTATGGCGTATAAAGACGAAAAATTACACGAAGAAAAGGTTTTTAAAGACCCTGTCCATCGCTATATCCATGTTCGTGATCGTGTCATCTGGGATCTAGTTGGTACTCCCGAGTTTCAACGCTTGCGTAGGGTTAGGCAACTAGGAACCTCGTATTTGACGTTCCACGGAGCGGAGCATAGCCGTTTTAACCATTCGCTCGGTGTCTATGAAATTGTGAGACGGATTATCGAGAACTTCGAAAATCGTCCTTATTGGAACCACGAGGAGCGGTTGTTATGCCTAGCTGCTGCACTACTTCATGATTTAGGACATGGTCCGTTTTCCCATTCCTTTGAGAAGGTGTTCAAACTCGACCATGAGGATTATACAAGGGCGATTATACTAGGCGACACGAAAGTAAATGCCATTTTACGTAAAGTAGAGGAGTCCTTCCCTCAAAAAGTTGCCGACGTCATTAATAAAACGTATGAAAATAAGCTGGTCGTAAGCTTAATTTCAAGTCAAATTGATGCGGACCGTATGGATTACTTACAACGAGACGCTTATTTTACAGGTGTTAGTTATGGACACTTTGATATGGAACGCATTCTTCGCGTGATGCGTCCAATGGAAGATCAAGTTGTTGTAAAAGAAAGCGGGATGCATGCTGTAGAAGATTACATCATGAGTCGTTATCAGATGTATTGGCAGGTGTACTTTCACCCTGTAACGAGAAGTGCTGAAGTGATTTTGACGAAGATTCTACATAGAGCGAAAGAGCTGTATGAAAATGATTATACGTTTTTCCTTGAGCCTTATCATTTCACCTCCTTTTTCACAGGAGAAGCTGATTTAGAAGCTTATTTAAAGCTAGATGAAGCTGTTACGCTCTATTATTTTCAAATCTGGAGAGAAGAAGCAGATCCCATCTTAAGTGATTTGTGTGACCGTTTTGTCAATCGTCACCTATTTAAGTATGTGGAATTCAACCCAAATCTTCATATGAATGAATGGATGGAACTTCATCAGCTATTTCAAAAAGCTGGGATTGACCCTGACTATTACTTGGTTGTAGACTCCTCTTCGGACTTACCGTATGATTTTTATCGACCTGGGGAGGATGGAGAGCGTTTGCCAATTCATTTATTGCAACCAAACAATGAGCTGAAAGAACTCTCCAGAAAGTCAGAGATTGTGGAAGCTATATCAGGGAAAAAACGAACGGATCATAAATTATATTTTCCAAAAGACCTAATCGAAGGGTTATCCAATCGAAGTAAGACGAAGAAGCGAATTATGGAAATCTTGTACGGATAGGAGAGGAACCGTTTTGTTGAATGATCACGCCAAATTGGTTAAGTTTTTTTCGCAGTGTGATGAAGTCGTAGGAAGAAAAAGACTCCAGAAAATGATCTATATTTTAAAGAAGGCTGGCTTCCCATTTGAAGAACGCTATCAATTCCACTTTTATGGACCATACTCAGAGGAATTAACACTACGTGTGGAAGAGCTGTGTAACCTTGGATTCCTACAAGAAACGTGGGAAAAGAAAAGCAATTACTCCCAATATCGATACGCCCTGACAGAGGGTGGCGAAGAATTTCTTGAGCACTATCCAAATATGACATTCCCTCGAATGACAGGCCTCATCGAAGGAATGAATGAGAAAAGCTCCCGTTTTCTCGAGCTTGTATCTACGATGATGTACTTTGATGATCTCACAAGAGAAGAAGTCGAAGAAAAAGTACAAGCCGTTAAGAGTAAACAGAACTATACAGAAGAAGAACTCCAAGAAGCATGGAGCTTCATTGACCGCATGCTTCAACAATAGGCCCACTTCATAAAGCATCTCTTGTTTTCTACTGCACCAGAAAGCAAGGGATGCTTTTTTTAATCACTCATCAAAACCTACTGTCCCTCCTTCCGATACCAATTCGTTTCACTTCATAGATAACGAAAAATCACATACAATAAGAAGCATGAATCAGTAGCTTCGGCAGACGTGATGTTAGCCCTTGTAGTATGTTAGAATAAAAAAATAAACGGTGCTATGAAGAAGGAGGAGTATGAAAAGATGTCATCATCTGATCAATCCAATTCCAATAAAAAGAACAACCAGTTTACTATTATTAATGATGATTCCACCGATGGTCATGGCGGTTATGGAGCAGGAACGTTAAGCTTAGAAAATATTTCGCCTGTATTTGTCTGTCCTTCAGCTGGAACAGCAGAAGTAGATATGGGAGCACTCCACGCCCGAAGCCAAGTGGAAAAGCGTGTAAAATTCAAGCCGGACAAAAGTATTGTACCAAACCCAACGTTGTACTGGCTCGTATGGGTTACAGTAGAACATAATGAAAATGGACCTTACTATGCAGGTGTAGCTGGCTGTGAAATGCTCGTTGATAAAGAAAATCGTCGCGGCTATAAATCCATGCCAGAACATGTGAACAATATGGATAAATCAATGAAAGGGAAAGTTGTGGTGGAGCAGATGGACGATGAATCCAAGCGTCTATTAGGGGAATTTCTTCATCAGCACAGCGAAGATATGTGGAACAACTCACCTGATGAATTGAAACAAGCGTTAGAAGTTTAAAGAGAGAAAGCCTTTGCCCATTGTTGCGGGCAAAGGCTTTATTATTGTTGTATAAGAAATGTTGAAATGGTTGCTTGAATTTAAATTACCTAAACTTAACTTCATATTCTCAATAAATTAGAAAAAGGCCGGCACTGTGTGGGTAGCCGGCCTTTTTCTGTGTCCTAGTAAACATGTGAATAAACCATGTGCTTCATATTTTACAAATTTCCAATCAAAACCTCAAGAATTTCGTAATTTATTCAAAAATCAGACACATTTAGATGCTTCCTTATAGGTCTTTTGGCTTGAATGAAGGGACTAAAACATAATATCTAACCAGTTTTTAAGGCCGCTTTTATTCTTTTGCTTATCCACTTCTTCGGGGGTTCTGCGTTCCCCATTTTCATCAATTGGAAGGTGAAGCTCGCAATAACTAGATGGCTCTGTCCCTTCTATGAAATAAGCTAATCGATGATGGGTGCAGTATGGTGTTGCTAATTGTCCGCTATCTGGATCAATGTATACGCCTACAACTCCATCTGTTGGAGTGAATTGAGCATATGGTAGGTCTTTGTGGGTGTTTTCCATGAAATCAGCCCAAATATCTTTTGCATATTGATGTTCCTTTACTTTATCAATTGGTTTGTTTTGGTCATAACCAGTCCAAATCCCAGTTGTCACCTCTGGGCTGAATCCAATCATCCAGCTATCTGTCTGAGTAGTTCCAGATTTACCAGCGAACGGTCGGGATAGTTTATCCGTGATTGATGAACCAGTTACTTTCATATAATCATTTAAGGATTCATCGAACATACCAGTCATCAAGTGAGCCATGACAAACGCATGGTCTTCGTCTATGATTTGTTTTCCGGGATTATGATTTCGTTCATATACGGTATGACCATAGGAATCGGTAATGCGTTGAATCGTATGAGGTGATACTTCTTTACCTCCATTAGCAAATAAACTATAAGCTCCGACCATTTCCTGAACGGAGACAGATGCAGTTCCTAGAGCGAGAGATGGAACAGCTGGCAAGGAGCTTGAGATGCCCATGCGATGAGCCGTTTCTACTAATGTTTCCTCACCTAAAAATACATTCGTTTTAACAGCGTACACATTGTCCGATAACGCAATCGCCTGAGCAAGTGTGATTGGTTCATACGCATAGTATCCATTGTAGTTGCTTGGCTCATATACATTGCCATCTTCTAATTCAAAATAGGTTGGCTTACTCATCAGGGTAGTAGCTGGTGTGTACCCATTTTCTAACGCTGCGTAATAAAGAAACGGTTTGAAGGTAGACCCAGGCATTCGTTTGGCTTGCACGGCCCGATTATAAGAGCTTTTCTCATAATCACGTCCACCCACCATAGCTAAGATATCTCCTGTTTGTGGATCCATGCTCATTGCACCAATTTGCAAATCAGTGCTAGTTGGGATTGTCTCTTCTACTGTTTTTTCAAGTTCTTGTTGTAGGTCTACATCAAGACTTGTAAACACATGATATCCTCCTGAACGGATGGATTCCTCATCTAATTGTAAAAGTTGTTCCGCCTCATTCATCACAACATCCTGAAAATATGGTGCTACTTGTTGCTGGTGCTGTTCCTCCTGAGGAGCAAGCTCTAATGATGCCTGGAGTGCTTCTGTTTTTTGCTGCTCTGTAATATAGTCTGTCTTTTGTAAATTTTCTAGAATAAGGTGCTGACGTCTCTTTGCATTCTCCATGTGAACATAAGGAGAATAGTAAGAGGGACCTTTTGGGATGGCTGCTAATAAAGCAGACTCAGCTAGATTTAGTTCATGAGCATCTTTTTGAAAATAGTACCGACTAGCTGCCTCGATTCCGTAGGCACCGTGGCCATAGTAAATCGTATTTAAATACCCTTCTAGTATCTCATCTTTTTCATAGAACATTTCCAGTCTTACCGCATAAAGGGCTTCTTTTATTTTTCTCGTCCATGTTTTCTCGTGGGAAAGGTAGAGATTACGTGCATATTGCTGGGTGATCGTGCTCGCACCCTGGGCTTTAGACATGGATTGGATATCATGGTAAATAGCTGCTGCAATACGCTTGAGGTCAAAGCCAAAGTGTTCATAAAAGCGCCTGTCCTCGGTTGCTATCGTAGCTTGAATAAACTCAAGGGGCATCTCGTCTAGCTCAATCCAGTAGCGGTTTTCACTACCATGCTCCACACCTATGACCTGGGCATCATGGTCGTAAAAAATAGTATTTTGTTCGTTTTTTAGAGGGGGTGCCCCTAATAGATAACAATAGAGTAATACTCCCGCAATCGTACTTAGGCTTAACCCTGTCACAGAAATCACTCCGATCGTTATCCATCTCCAGGGACCAGTACGCTTGAAGGTAGAGAGTATTCTATCCATACACAATCATCTCCCCTACCCAATCAACGTTCGTTTTTTAATCAGTATGGCTAAAAAACAAGTTTCTAAACCTATGGGTCTAGTGAAGGGGGGGAGATGGAGGGACAGGTTCCTCGTCCCAAGGGTATAGGGTTTCGGAGCGAGAATCGAAATATAGGAGCGACCGGCCCAAGTCCTGACTCTAACTAGAGAGGGAAATACCAATCTCATCCAAAAAAACTTGCTTTTTTTTGGAGATTCTCTATAATTTGATTGTTTGAAAGATTTGAGAGCATGGTATGATAAAACAATAGACTTCACTACATTTCATTACATAGGTTGAATCGTTACAATCATTTACATAATGAGAGGGGCAATGGATATGGAACTTTGGTACACAGAAAAACAAACGGATGGTTTTGGGATTACTGCAAAGGTGAAACAAACCCATCATACAGAACAAACGGATTATCAACGGCTTGATATGCTAGAAACGGAAGAATGGGGCAATATGCTGACGCTAGATGGGATGGTGATGACAACGCAGCGAGATGAATTTGTTTATCACGAAATGGTAGCTCACGTTCCATTATTTACGCACCCTAACCCGAAAGACGTGCTCGTAGTTGGTGGTGGAGATGGTGGTGTGATTCGCGAAATTCTTAAGCATCCAAGTGTTGAGAAAGCGACACTAGTCGAGATTGATGGCAAGGTAATTGAGTACTCCAAACACTATCTCCCTGAAATTGCTGGTGACTTAGACGACCCGCGTGTCGAAGTGAAAGTAGCGGATGGGTTTATTCATATTGCGGAAAGTGAAGCAGCTTATGATGTCATTATGGTTGATTCTACTGAACCTGTAGGGCCAGCTGTGAGTTTATTTTCAAAAGGGTTCTATGCTGGTATCTCAAACGCCCTTAAAGAGGATGGTGTCTTCGTTGCCCAAACCGATAACCCATGGTTTAAAGCAGACCTTATCCGTCAGGTATTCCGTGATGTGAAAGAAATCTTCCCAGTTACACGCCTTTATACGGCGAATATCCCTACCTATCCAAGCGGGCTATGGACATTCACAATTGGAAGTAAGCAACACGACCCATTAGAGGTTAGCGACGAACGTTTTCACGAGATAGATACGAAATATTATACGAAGGAGCTTCATAAAGCTTCTTTTGCATTACCGAAATTCGTTAAAGATTTAACAGAGTAGGGGGGAAAAGCATGCGATTTGATGAAGCATACTCAGGCAAAGTATTTATAATGAGTCGTCCGGAGGTTGAGGATTGTGATGTCGTGATGTATGGTATGCCGATGGATTGGACGGTTAGCTTTCGTCCTGGTTCTCGTTTTGGTCCCAATCGGATTCGGGAGGCATCCCTTGGCCTGGAGGAGTACAGTCCTTACTTAGACAAGCACTTGGAGGAAGTCTCGTACTTTGATGCAGGTGATATCCCTCTCCCATTTGGGAATCCAGCACGTAGTCTTGATATGATTCAGGACTATGTTCAACAAATTCTAGACAAAAATAAATTCCCGCTTGGTTTGGGTGGCGAGCACCTAGTAACATGGCCAGTCCTCAAGGCAATGTATGAAAAATACCCTGATATGGCATTTGTTCATATTGATGCTCATGCCGATTTACGTGAGGAATATGAGGGAGAAGTATTATCTCACTCCACACCTGTTCGTAAAATATGTGAGTTAATCGGTCCTGAAAATGTGTATTCTTTTGGTATTCGCTCAGGGATGAGAGAAGAATTTGAGTACGCAAAAACAAGTGGCATGCATATGGACAAGTATGAAGTGGTAGAGCCGCTAAAAAAAGCACTACCGTCGCTTGAAAACCGAAATGTCTATGTAACGATTGATATCGATGTGTTAGATCCTGCCTTTGCACCTGGAACAGGAACAGCGGAAGCAGGTGGAATTACCTCTAAGGAATTACTAGAGGCTATTCATTTGTTAGGTGAGGCAAACATTCATATTGTAGGTGCCGACCTCGTGGAAGTGGCTCCGGCTTATGATCCAACAGAACAAACGCAAATCACAGCTAGTAAATGTATCCGCGAGATGTTGCTTGGCTGGGTGAAGTAATCGATTACTTCCTGGAGGTGAGGATAACGCCTTTAGGAAGTTTTTTTAAAGATTTCTGGAGCTTACCTGTCTAGCTTCAGCGCCCAGCGAATAGTGTGCTTCCCTCGCCTCTGTACGATAAGTCACCATCGAAGCACTCATGTTTTCGTGTTTCCTTTATCTCCTACGGATTCAGGGAGATTCTAGGGTGAAGGAGGTTCGATTAAAACCGCTGCATCATGCAGCAATATCGAAATGACCTACGTCCTGTAGGCCGCAGCCCCTACGTCGCTAAACGGGCCTGCGCTTTTCTTTAAGTAAAAACATCACTTAATCTGCTTGCTAGTCGACAAGTTTTAGGAACCCATCGACGTGACATGTATACTTGTGTAAACCTGTAAAGTATGGCATATTTCCATTATTCAATTAATTCTGGAAATGATTTGACCTTTATATAATCGCAAAGGATAATGGGAAGGTAGCATTGCCTCAGTCTATCTTACCAGAGCTGTGCTTGGGAATGAAACGTAACGTCATTTATTTCATAAAGATAAAGAGGAGCTCGATTTTTCGAATGATATTATTTGAAAATCGCATCCTATTAATAGAAACTAGCCTTTCATACATATCATGCAACGTTTCAGGGCTAGCATATAGTTTGAAAGGGATGAAAGTAAGAGAATGCATAATGATGAAATACGTAGTGATCTAAATCCTATATGTAACTCGCTATTCTTAAAGGAGAAGCAATTAAAAGCTACATATTCAAACCAAGAAGCCATCCACAACATGAAGGAGTATATTTTACATTCTACAACTCCTTGTGAACTGCGTTATGGTTTAGAGTATCTGTATTTAAATGGATTTTTTCATGAGCTTCCCCAACTTATTGACATCAATCTTGCCTCAAGTTATGCAGTCAATCAACAGTGGGGATGGGTGTATCAACTATTACTAGAGCGTTATCGTGATCAGACTGATCCTAATGTTTTTTTAGCAAAAGTTGCAACCATACATCCTCTTGAAGATCATATGGCGTTTTTAAAAACGTTGATGCATATTTATGGAAACAATGCTCTTCATCGTTACAACGTATTTGGCTTGTATCTCGATGATATACAAGAATACCTCCGAAACATGGACAACAATTTCCTGAAGGATTTATTTCAGTTTCGTGTCGATGAAGTTCTTTTTCACTATCATTGGAAACGAAATGAGTTAGTCATTTCACGTAAGTATGCATTTCGATTAATCAATCACTTTCATAATGATTATAAAGTAGGTCTCATTCACAATGTACTAGCCTATACCTATATATTTGAAAGCTATGAGCAAGCCATGTATCACGCTCAACAAGCTTTGTACTTGTCACAAAACTGTCCATTCAAAGATTTAGAATACCTCGTTACACAAAATACAATCCCCTTTGTTTCCAGTATTCATGAAAAAGCAGAAGGTATCACATCAGAGGATAAGGGGGAAATTGCACACCTTGCTATTGCTAGAGGGGATGTAGAAGAAGCCATTCAATATTTACGTTCTTTCTCTAACCTTTCTCCATTTAAAGAATATTACTTAGGTAAAGCTGAACAAAATATGGATTTATTGCAGCGCTCTTACAATCGTTTTATTCAAGAGCAAAGTGATTATTTCTTTGCTCGACTCCCTTTAAATGAGATGCAGAAAATCAAGCGTAACTGTAAAAATTAGAATTAAATGTTTATTAATGGTAAAATGGTGTTTCTTGAGAATCGGTTTGTGTTGTGGCAAGCTATGTTAACATTAGTAGTATATTCAATGATGAAACTCTCGTCATGATTTTCTATTTTATGCTTTGGGGATGGTTTAATGATTCAACCACAAAATAATAGCTCTACCTTTCAATGGCACCAGTGGACGGAACAAGATGCGCAACATGCGATTGCTCCTTTTTTGCAAGAAGGTTTCGAAGCCTCCCTTCACAACGTTCAACGTATGTTGTCTCTTCAATATGATTCTGAAACCACCGCCCAACTTATGAAAACATTATGTCTTGAAACGAATTCTGACTTGAATCAACGCCATGCGCTAGAATATATGTATATGAACGCTTTCTTCCAAGAACTTTTGGATATGATTGAAAAAAATAAAGTATCCTCAAACCCAACCAACAGGCAGTGGGCCTATATATATGAACTGATCTGGAATCGAATTGCCAAGAAACCAGATCCTAATCTTACGCTACAAAAAATCAAAGAGCTTATACCTTTAGATGAAGGGTCCGAGGTACTTCAAACCTTTCTTATTCAATATAGCTACTTCGATTTATTAGCATATGGGGAGTTTGGAAACTACTATCAACGTTTAGTTGAACAAGTTAGTGGGATTGATTCCCCTTTTCTATCCTACTATTTTCAATTACGGTTAGAGGATTTTCAGTTTTACTATCATTGGAAGCGTAATGAGGTCATTATTGCTAGAAAGTATGCCTTTCGTGCTTTAAATAAAACCATGTCTCCTTTTAAAAAATGCCATCTTCAAATAGCGTTAGCAGAATCTTATTCCATCATTGATTATGACCAGGCAATTTTTCATATGAATGAAGCTTTGAACATAGCAGATTACTATCAATTTGCCATTCGGGATGCGATAAGAACGAGATTTTATCCCTTTATTTCGGCTGTTCATAACAAAACGGAAGGATTGACAACAACAGACCTTCCAGAACAAGCACATCTTGCTGCAGCTCGGGGAGATGTTGGGAAAGTGCAGGAGATCCTTGGGGATTGTGAAGAGCTAACGCCGTTTCAGGAATACTATTTAGGGTTAGCCACCCAAAGCGTTAGATTGCTCACAAACTCATATCGACGGTTAATGAATGAGTATGGCGATTACTATTACGCAATGCTGCCATTCCAGGAACTTCAACGAATCAAAACACATAACACCATTACACTGTAGGTGGTTACGATGACAAACCATGAACAAAACTTTATAGATGAGAATGAGCAGGTTACTCAACAGGATGACAACAAGTTAAAGCAAGTAACAAATGGGAAACTTGATATGCCTTTATATCACGTGAATAAAATTCTATTTGTGTTGTACGAAGAAAACCAAGCCCTTCATCTAGTGAGGCAGTATTGTTTTATGACAACGTGTGATGAGAATAAACGCATGGGTCTCGAATTCTTATATTGGAATGGCTTCTTTGAAGCGTTGCCTATTTTGATTGAGAAGAATTACCAATCTGAAAACCCCATCAATCAACAATGGGCTTGGATTTACGGTGTCATGTTGGATCGACTCAAAAATAGACCTGATCCATATGAGTACATGGAAAAGGTAAAGAAAAAAGGATTCATTGATGCAGACCTTCAATGTTTGTCTACTTTTCTAATGGTTTATGCGTATTTTGAATTGCATCAATTCGGAAAGCTGGGTACGTATCTGGAGCAAATCCAATCCCATTTAGAGCGAATGGAACAAAACTTTTTACAAGACATGTTTACCGATCGCTATTATGAACTCGTTTTTCAATATCATTGGCGTCGAAATGAACTATTGATCGGTCGTAAATTTGCCTATCATTTTATGAATCGATCTAATAATCTGTTCAAAAAGACACAGATGCACATCCAACTGGCGGAGACGTATGTATTTGAGAGCTATGAACAGGCGATGTTTCATATTCAAGAAGCACGTTCCATTGCAAAACGACGAAATGACAGCTTTTCCATAAAACTTATCGAAAGCCGCACAATACCCTTTATAGCAGCAGTGAATGAAAAAGCAGAAGGCATCGTGACAACTTACCTTCCAGAAAAAGCACATGTGGCCATAGTAAACGGAGATGTGGAAACAGGCATAGCTATATTAGAAAGCTTTGAAGAGCTCACCCCGTTTCAACAATATTACTTAGGCAAAGCCACCCAAAACAAACTATACCTTCAAAAAGCTCATGATCGTCTCTTAAACGAACAAAGTGATTACTTTTTTGCAAGATTACCTTTGCGAGAATTACAAAAACTACAACAACATACCTACTATCAAAACGGCTAGCTGGAAATGGAGGCAAGTCGTTTTTTAATTTTTGGTTCTCTCTGGAGTGCGTTATGCTCTCTTCAAACCGACTTATGCTCTCCCCATCACCTCATGCCCCCTTACCTACTGTTTTCACCAATTCATCTCAACTTCAACTCTTCAATATTATACCTTGATTATTGAATAATTTATGTCTTCGATTTAATCAACTAAAGGAAAAACCAGCATTTACAAGCTACTACCTAACCTCCATCTATTGTATTTTTGACGTGGAATTCTTATAATGGTTAAGTTAAGGACATTGTACGTTTGCAAATCGTAAAAAGAGGTGACATCCGAATTGTCAGATGAACGCACGCCGATACAGGTTAAATTGGTGACGGAAATTAAAAACCAAGACCATACAGATGAGATTGTTGTAGAAGAATCAGGGGATTTTATTCATAAAGGCAATGCCTACATTTTGCGCTTTACAGAGCATCATGATGAAGAACAACCTATTGATAATTTAGTCACGATTCATCCGGACAAAGTGATCGTACGTCGGACCGGCCCCGTTCGTATGAATCAAGTGTTCCGCGAGAATGCCATAACAGAAAATGTGTACTACCATCCTTATGGTAAATTTCATATGCAAACCACCACGAAATCTATTACGCTTGAGGAATCTTCCGATCAGATAAAGGGTAAGCTGATGATCAGCTATGATTTAGAAATGAATGGACAGGACAAGCAAGGGCATCGTTTATCACTACGTTATAACGAGGAGGGCCAATCATGAATATCGTAGAACAAACAGAACAAAGGCTGAAGGATGAAATTATCCAAGCCGTCTTAAAAGCTGAATTGGCAACAGAAAGCCAGTTACCACCAGTAGTTTTAGAACAACCGAAAGATAAAAATCACGGCGACTATGCCACTAATATGGCCATGCAGCTAGCGAAAATAGCTAAAAAAGCACCTCGCCAAATTGCGGAGGATATTGTTGCACACTTTGATACATCCAAAGCGTCCATTGATAAAATGGAAATTGCCGGACCTGGATTTATTAACTTTTTCATGGACAATCAATACCTTACAAACCTAGTACCGACCATCCTAAAAGCTGGCGAAAGCTACGGTTCTAGCATGGTTGGAAATGGCCACAAGGTACAGGTAGAGTTTGTATCTGCGAATCCAACAGGGGTGCTTCACCTTGGACACGCTCGTGGAGCTTCTGTTGGGGATGCAATGTGCAACATTATGGCAAAAGCAGGCTATGATGTAGCCCGAGAATACTATATTAATGATGCAGGAAATCAGATTAATAACCTGGCTACTTCTGTTGAAGCTCGTTATATGCAAGCACTTGGTGATGATTTCCCGATGCCTGAGGATGGCTATCATGGGAAGGATATTATTGAGCTTGGCGAAAAACTCGTAGAAGAGTATGGGGACGAGTGGAAGCATAAATCAGAAGATGAACGTCTATCTTTCTTCCGTGACTACGGCTTGAAGTATGAACTGAAGAAGATTGAACAAGATCTAGAAGAGTACCGCGTTCCGTTTGACCATTGGTTCTCTGAGACATCCTTATACAATGAGGGCAAAGTAGAAGCCATCGTTGAAACGCTTCGTGATAAAGGTTATGTCTATGAGCAGGACGGCGCAACATGGTTCCGTTCAACGGACTTTGGCGACGATAAAGATCGCGTGCTCATCAAGAATGATGATACGTACACGTACCTGACACCAGATATCGCCTATCACAAAAATAAGCTAGACCGTGGTTTCGAAACGCTAATCAATATCTGGGGAGCCGACCACCATGGCTATATCCCACGTATGAAGGCTGCAATCCAGGCTCTAGGTTATGATGAAGATACGCTAAAAGTTGAGATTATTCAAATGGTCAACCTATTCCAGGATGGCGAAAAAGTGAAAATGAGTAAGCGTACAGGTAAAGCCGTTACGCTACGCGAATTGATGGAAGAGGTCGGCATCGATGCGATGCGCTATTTCTTCGTTATGCGTTCCAGTGACTCTCATTTAGATTTTGATATGGACTTAGCGAAATCTGAATCAAATGACAACCCTGTCTTTTATGTACAATATGCACACGCGCGTATTTGCACGATGCTTCGTCAGGCAAGTGAAAAAGGGTTCGAACTTACCGAAGCCATTGATCCTTCTCACTTGAATTCTGAAAAAGAAGAAGCACTTCTGAAGCGTTTAGGAGACTTCCCGCAAACCGTTGCAGACGCAGCACAAAAACGCACACCACACCGCGTGACGCAATATGTGTTCGACCTAGCATCTGATTTGCATAGTTTCTACAACGCAGAAAAAGTAGTCGACGAAAACCAGCCAGAACGCACGAAAGCACGTGTAGCTTTAATGGAAGCGACAAGACAAACACTTCAAAATGCACTGAAATTAATTGGCGTATCTGCCCCAGAACGCATGTAAAAGAATGAAGCTCCCAGCACGGACGGTGCTGGGAGTGTTTTGTGCTGTTGGATATCTAGAGTGGAATTTTGGCTTTGGAGCGACTTTCTGAGGATATGGGCGAGAATTGAAAAATAGGAGCGAGCCTCCTTATTTCCATGAAAAATATTTATGATAGTTGTGAAATCGCATACAATAATAGGTGGACGTTACATAGAAAGAGGAGGTAACAAAGTGAAAACAATCATTTTAGCACTTATAACAGGATTTATAGTAGGATTTGTGTTTGCATTATTTAAATTACCCATCCCAGCTCCGCCGGCGCTTGCAGGTGTGATGGGGATTGTCGGGATTTATGCTGGGTTCAAAGTATATAGTATGGTTTCACCAATGCTAGAGTCGATGTTCAAATAAAGGTTAAAAATCGATTTCGCCACCAGCGATTCGTTTTACACCACGAATAGAGGCCAGCTCTTCTACAAGTTGTAGGAGTGCTAGGTCTTTTTCTTTTGCTTCAATCATGACATCCAGAATGTCCGTTTTTTGTTTGCATGCCTTTAAAAAGGGGAGAGCAAACTGGAGATCAATGCGGTCCGCGTGACTTCGGTATTCCTTGTCGTTTTTAGGGGAGGATAGATGTACTTTTGGTGGATAACCGGTGTAATCCCATGTGTTAAAAAGTCGTTTCAACAGCTCTTCATAAGGGACTTCGCTTGGATTCGCTTGCTCATGATGATAATCAAACATAACTGGAATCCCCTTATCCTCCGCAACTTGCAGGGTTTCTTCGCTCGTGTACGTTTTATCATCATTTTCGATTGTCATCCGTGCTTTCACTTCCTCAGGCATCTGGTGGATTTGGTTTTTAAAACGTTCGATTGCCGAGGTTTTATCTCCGTAAGCACCTCCTATATGAATATTGATAAACCCTTCATCTTCAAGCCCCATTGCTTCGAGCATTTGATAGTGATACATCATATCACGTACTGAATTTTCGGTGACATGCTGTTTATCGCTTGTGAACACCGTAAATTGGTTAGGGTGAAAACTAATACGCAGTTGCCCTTCTTTAACAATATGCCCAATCTCTTCCCAATGCTCTCTAAAAGGAGTTTGAAAGTCCCATAGTACTTCTGGATGCGTTGCAAGCGGTACGATAGAAGAAGATAAGCGATAGAGTGGAATCTGGGCAGCCCGATTAAACAATAAAGCTCGTTTCGTATTATATAGATTGGCCAGTGTCACTTCCCGCAACTTTTCTTCTCGTTCCACCTTGCTTAATTGCTTATATCGTTTGAATGTTAGCGTTCTGGCAGGTACCGCCTCCCACAGCGAAAGGGTGTGTGAGACGTAGCCAAATCGAATTCTCATATTCTTACTCCTTTAATCATGGCTTGATGAATGATGCTTAGTGTTAAAAAATAAGCTTTTATGTTCTAAAATCTGTACAAGGATGAAACCTTCCATGCCTAATAAGGTTTTAGGAGTCAGGGGAATCGGCCTTGTTATGAGTGGCTTTTTCGATATAGGGTCGAGAATTGGAAATAAGAGCGACAATACCGATATATGAGCGAGCCGCCTCCAATCGGACCGGTCTCGCCAGCCCAAACTTATAACAAAGGACGGACCAAATAAGCTAATCCTATTCTTATTTTTGTGCCTAAATTGAATAATTGGGTGTAGTGGTCATCAAATGGTTGGCTATCTTGGACATCACGTAAGTAAGCTAAGCGCAAGTCCATGACAAAACGTTTGTTAAAGATAAGCGTATTGACCTCTTTGTTTAAGAACAAACTTCTTCGATCAAAATTGGCTGTTCCAATGTCGCATAGCTCTTGATCAATGATGATAACCTTTGCATGATAAAAGCCTAAATCAAAAAAGTATACTTCGCCGCCAGCTTTACGAACTCTGGATAAGTATGGAAGGCCAGCTTCTTTGACAAAAAGGTGGTCGGCTTTCATAGGAACAATCACTTTCACATCCACACCACGGTCCATTGCACTGAGTAAGGCCTTCATCAAACGTTCGCTTGGGATGAAGTAAGGAGTTCCAATGAAAATTTCGTCTTGAGCTTGTTGGATCAAGGTCATAAATACATCTTCCAGTTGCCCTCCATCAGTAGAAGTAATCTCTACTTCTTTACTCCCTTCTGAGGTAGGTTCTGGGATGTGATCATAGGATTCACCAGTATTTAAATACCAATCATCAAAGAATGTGATTTGCAAATCTTTTACGACATCTCCGATGAGGCGTAAATGGTAATCGCGCCAGTTACCTAGTTCTGCATCACGTCCTAGATACTCTTGCCCCATATTAAAGCCACCTACATATCCTATTTCATCATCAATGATTGTGATTTTACGGTGGTTTCTCCTTTGAATCCGGTAATATAGAAAAGGAAATTTCGGAGTAGAAGAAAAAGTAAACTCTATTCCTGCTTGTTCCAACTGTTTTACCGTCGCTTTGTTAATGCGGAAACTTCCAATTCGATCGACCATCAACCGGACTCGAAGGCCTTCTTGAGCCTTTTTCTTTAACAATTCAAGAAGCTCATGGCTTATATCATCATCTTTCACGATGAAGAACATGACATTGATTTGCTTTTTGGCATGACGGAGATCGTCAAATAAATCAGTGAACAACTGATCACCGTTCGTGTACAAGTTATAATCGCCCGTTGTAGGTTCGAAGTCTAAAAATCGAAGGTTCTTGATATGATTTCGTTTTCCTAATTGATAATCCAAGAAAAGTAGACATGAAATGAAAAAAATAATCGATATAATTACAATTAGTGCGTACAAATGACAGCGTCTCCTTCCGCGTTATAAGAACCTTTTTAAAGATATACTCTAGTAGCATTCCCTGAATTGGATAATTATCAACATGAAATTATCTAGGAAAGTTGTTGACTGAATGTTCATTCATTATTAATATTAAAGTATAGAATTCAGAAAATTTTTGTTGGTTTTATGATTTTTAGGTAGGAGGTACGGAAAGGTTTAAGTATAGAAATATGGAGGGGGAAGGAAGATGGGTTTGCTGTTGGTGAACTGGATTTTGTTTTTAGCAATTACGATTTATGCACTCTATATATTCGTACGAGTTGTGCGTACACGAATCGCGTATATTCAGTTAGGGCAAAAGATAGATTTTGATTTACAGCTGAAAAAACGTGTGAATGACTTGATTGTGTATGTATTTGGCCAGAAAAAATTGATAAAAGATAAAAAATCAGGCGCGATTCACGTCATGATGTTTTATGGATTTATTCTTGTGCAATTTGGTGCCATTGACTTTATTGTTAAAGGACTCGCTCCAGGATCTCATTTGCCATTTGGTCCATTATATTCTGGATTTGTCTTTTTCCAAGAGCTTGTAACATTAATGATTGTTGTGGCGGTTATATGGGCATTTTACCGTCGTTATATAGAAAAGCTAGTCCGTTTAAAACGAGGATTTAAAGCGGGGCTTGTACTTATTTTTATTGGTGGGTTGATGCTTTCTGTATTAATTGGAAATGGCATGGAGCTCATCTGGCATGGGGAAGAAGGAACATGGACAGAACCTGTAGCGACAACGATTGCTGCCGCATTCGGTTGGATGGGGAGCACAGCTGCTGCTGTTGTATTCTTCTTAAGCTGGTGGGTGCACCTACTTATTTTACTAACATTCTTAGTCTATGTACCTCAGTCTAAGCATGCTCACTTATTAGCCGGTCCTGTAAACGTATTCATGAATCAGGACAAGCGCACTGGTAAATTAGAGAAGATTAATTTTGACCTAGAAGAAGAGGATGAAGAGAACGTATCCTTTGGAGCAGGAAAGATTGAAGACTTCACCTATCTACAAATGATCGACCTTTATGCTTGTGTGGAATGTGGGCGTTGTACCAATGTCTGTCCGGCTACTGGAACAGGAAAAATGTTATCACCAATGGACTTAATTATTCGTTTACGTGATCATTTAACAGAAAAGGGTGCAGCTGTTACAGGTCAATCCCCTTGGGTTCCTGCAGGCGCATTCTCCAACACAGAAGGGAATCAGTTAGCTCAAATGGCTCGTACCGCTCAAGGTCAAGGCCAACAAGAAACAGCAGCTAGCCTTGAAAATGTAGAAAGCTCTACCTTAATTGGTGATGTTATCACAGAAGAAGAAATTTGGGGCTGTACGACATGTCGTAACTGTGAAGATGCTTGTCCTGTTATGAATGAGCACGTGGATAAAATTATTGACCTTCGCCGTTATTTAGTTTTAACAGAAGGTAAGATGGATCAGGAAGCACAGCGTGCCATGATGAACATTGAACGTCAAGGTAATCCTTGGGGGCTGTCTAAGAAGGAACGTGAAAATTGGAAGGACGAAGATGAAAGCGTTCGCATACCAACGGTTAAGGAGCTTGAGAAAGAAGGCGAAGAATTCGAATACCTATTCTGGGTTAGTTCGATGGGCTCTTACGATAACCGAAGCCAAAAGATTGCCATGTCTTTTGCCAAGCTTATGAACAAAGCTGGTGTTAAGTTCGCTATCTTAGGTAACAAAGAACGTAACTCTGGTGACACAGCACGCCGTATTGGTAATGAGTTTTTATTCCAAGAGCTTGCTGAAAAGAACATTAAAGACTTTGAGAAGCATGGTGTGAAAAAAATCGTAACGATTGATCCACACGCATATAATGTGTTCAAACGAGAATACCCTGACTTCGGATTTGAAGGGGAAGTATATCATCATACAGAGCTATTAGCCGAACTTGTGAAAGAAGGCAAATTGCAACCGAAGTACGATGTAAATGAAACGATTACCTATCACGATTCTTGCTACCTAGGTCGCTACAATGAAGTCTATGAACCACCTCGTGATATTTTGAAGATGATCCCAGGTGTAAACGTAGTCGAAATGCAGCGTAATCGACAAAACGGTATGTGTTGCGGTGCCGGTGGCGGCATGATGTGGATGGAAGAAAAATCAGGTAACCGTATCAACGAAGCACGAACAGAACAAGCCTTAAACGTTTCCCCAACGACAATTTCAAGCGGCTGTCCTTATTGCTTAACGATGTTAAGTGATGGAACAAAAGCGAAAGAAGTGGAAGAAACGGTAAGCACGAATGACATAGCTGAAATCTTAGCACGTTCGATTTTTGGAGATGAAAAAGAGGAAAAGACAGCATAAATGTCGAAATAAAAGAAAAGGCGGAAGCGTACGTTAGTTGCTGTGCGCTGGAGCTAGATAGGTAAAAGCCAAGGAAAGTGTACAGGGAAGTCCGTACACTTTCCTAATGATTGTATATTGAGCGAGCGTTCAATCAAATTTTTTTGCTGATATGTGAAAGCGTTATCAATTGGGAGGAGGAATAAACATGGCTAAAACAGTGATTGTATCGGGTGCAAGAACACCTTTTGGAAAATTAGGGGGTAGCTTAAGTACGATTACAGCTTCGGAACTCGGTGGAACGGCCATTAAAGCAACCCTTGAACGTGTCGGATTTAACCCTGAGCTTGTAAATGAAGTAATTATGGGATCCGTTCTTCAAGGGGGACAAGGGCAAATTCCTTCACGACAGGCAGCGCGTCACGCGGGTTTGCCTTGGGAAGTAAAGACAGAAACCATTAATAAAGTATGTGCATCTGGTATGAGGAGTGTCACGCTAGCTGATCAACTGATTCGAGTTGGGGATGAGCAAGTCATTGTAGCTGGTGGTATGGAAAGCATGAGCAATGCCCCATATTTTATGCCGAAAGCACGTTGGGGATTTCGCATGGGCGATCAATCCGTGAAAGACTTAATGATGCATGACGGACTGACGTGTACATTTAACGGCGTTCACATGGGCAACTACGGAAATGAAACTGCTGAAGAATATGAATTAAGTCGGGAAGAGCAGGACAAATGGGCATATCGAAGTCATCAATTGGCAACGAAAGCAATAAATGACGGAAAGCTCGCTGAAGAAATCACGGAGGTGGAGGTCCCTCAACGAAAAGGTGACCCTATTAAAGTAGATACAGATGAGGCCCCTCGTCAGGACACAACCGTTGAGGCACTAAGTAAGCTTCGTCCTGTGTTTGGTTCAAACGGTACAATTACAGCAGGTAACGCTCCAGGAGTGAATGATGGTGCTGGCGCCATGCTATTAATGTCAGAACAATATGCATATGAACATGGATATGAGCCAATGGCAACGATTTTAGCTCGCGATGAAGTAGCTGTAGAAGCCAAGGATTTCCCAAAAACACCTGGCCTTGTTATTAATTCTCTGTTAGAAAAAACCGGTAAGAAGATGGAAGACATCGATTTATTCGAAGTCAATGAAGCGTTTGCCGCTGTTTCATTAGCAAGTGGTAAGATTGCGGGTCTTGATCCGGACAAAGTAAACGTAAATGGTGGCGCTGTTGCGCTAGGCCATCCAATTGGAGCAAGTGGTGCCCGTATAATACTGACATTGATGTATGAATTGAAACGTCGTGGCGGAGGCATTGGAATTGCAGCCATTTGCAGTGGTGGCGGTCAAGGAGACGCTGTCATGATAGAAGTTCCGAAACAATAAAAAACAAAAGCTCGGAGCGCCTTGGTCACCCACGACAGGCTTAAGGCAAGCCTTGAATTGGCGTTCTTTGTGCCACAGCAAGGATTGACTTAAGACCCCGAGGTGGTAGGCGCTAGAGCTGGACGTCGCCTATATACGTATTAAGTTATACACAAGCCAACATTTTTATCGTTTCACTATACAAGAACAATTTATAGAGAAAGAGAAAGGGGTAGGAAAGATGGCCATAAATACAGTAATGGTAATTGGTGCAGGTCAGATGGGGGCAGGGATTGCACAGGTTTTTGCCCAATCAGGTTTTGACGTAAAGCTGAACGATCTTCAAGAGGAAGCTTTGGAAAAAGGGAAAGCAGGTATTGAAAAACGGTTAACCAGAGCCGTTGAAAAAGGTCGGATGACAGAAGATGATAAAACATCTACATTAAGTCGGCTAGCTACAACAACGACACTGGCTGATGCACATGATTGTGACTTTGTCATTGAAGCGGTAGTGGAGAACATGGATGTGAAGAAGAAAGTGTTTTCTGAACTGGATACCCATTCGCCAGCTCATGCCATTTTAGCTTCCAATACTAGTTCTCTACCAATCACAGAGATAGCAGCTTCTACGAGCCGAGCAGATCAAGTTATTGGCATGCACTTCATGAATCCTGTTCCAGTCATGAAGCTAGTCGAGATCATTCGCGGTCTCCAGACAAGTGATGAGACGTATCAAGCGATAGAAGATATGACAAAGCAACTTTCCAAAACACCAGTAGAAGTGCGCGACTTCCCAGGCTTTGTATCGAATAGAGTGCTTATGCCAATGATCAATGAAGCCATTTATACCGTATATGAAGGGGTGGCAGAGCCTGAAGCAGTTGATGAAGTGATGAAACTAGGGATGAATCACCCAATGGGCCCTCTAACCCTTGCTGATTTTATCGGCCTAGACACATGCCTTTATATCATGGAAGTCCTTCATGAAGGGTTTGGGGATAGCAAATACCGTCCATGTCCATTGCTACGCCAATATGTTCAAGCAGGTTGGCTTGGTAAGAAATCAGGACGAGGATTCTATCAATACGAAAGCTAAGAGCGGAGGAGAAAACATGAACCTAGAATTTACAGAAGAACAAGAGATGATGCGCAAAATGGTTCGTGACTTCGCCCAAAAAGAAGTCGCTCCCATTGTCGAGAAGATGGATAAAGAAGATTACTATCCAACAGATCTCGTGAAAAAAATGGGGGAGCTTGGGCTTATGGGAATCCCGATTCCTGAAGAATATGGAGGAGCGGGAATGGATTTTACGTCTTATATCATCGCCATTCACGAGCTTTCCAGAGTGAGTGCTTCTGTAGGTGTTATTTTGTCTGTGCACACCTCGGTAGGCACCAATCCAATCCTATATTTTGGATCGGAGGAGCAAAAGAAAGCTTATATTCCAAAACTTGCATCAGGTGAATACATTGGAGCATTTGCTCTTACCGAACCAGGTGCAGGATCGGATGCAGGATCATTAAAAACGAAGGCTATAAAAGACGGGGATCACTACATTCTGAACGGCTCCAAAGTTTTTATTACAAATGGGGGCGAAGCGGATACATATATCGTATTCGCAAGAACGAATCCAGACGCTGGTAGTAAGGGTGTGTCCGCTTTTATTGTAGAAAAAGGGACACCTGGATTAGAAATTGGTAAGAAGGAAAACAAAATGGGCATGAATGGATCCAGTACCGTGTCATTAAGTTTTGATAACTGTAAAGTACCTACCTCGCAACTGTTAGGGAAAGAGGGTGAAGGATTTAAGATTGCCATGGCCAACTTGAATATTGGCCGAATTGGTATTGCGGCACAATCCCTAGGCATTGCGGATGCTGCTTTGGAGGAATCCGTCTCATATGCCAAGGGGAGAGAGCAATTCGGAAAGTCGATTGCTCAGTATCAAGGCATATCTTTTAAACTAGCAGACATGGCTACAGCGGTTGAGGCTTCAAAACTATTAACCTACAATGCCGCAAGTCTTCGTACGAGAGGTGTAGATTGTGGGAAAGAATCCTCTATGGCGAAAATGCATGCATCACAAACCGCGATGAGCGTAACGACGGAAGCGATTCAAGTGCATGGAGGTTACGGCTATACAGAGGATTATCCAGTCGAACGCTTTTTCCGGGATGCGAAAGTGTGCGAGATTTACGAAGGAACAAATGAAATTCAGCGTATTGTCATTGGAAAACATTTATTTGAAGGGAAATAGGGGGAGAAGACATGAATTTTCAATTAACAGAAGAGCAAGAGATGCTTCGTAAAATGGTCCGTGATTTTGCTAAGAATGAAGTAGAACCAACAGCTGCCGAGCGAGATGAGGAAGAACGCTTTGATCGCGAAATTTTTGACCAAATGGCTGAATTAGGACTTACTGGGATTCCATGGCCGGAAGAGTATGGTGGAATTGGTTCGGACTTTGTGAGTTACGTTATTGCGGTAGAAGAGCTTTCAAGGGTATGTGCTTCAACAGGTGTAACGCTATCCGCTCACATCTCATTAGCAAGCTGGCCACTATACAAATACGGAAATGAAGAGCAGAAAAAGACATTTCTATATCAATTAGCTCAAGGAGAAAAACTTGGTGCGTATGCGTTGTCAGAGCCAGGTGCTGGTTCAGACGTAGCTTCCATGAAAACGATGGCCAAAAAAGATGGCGACCACTATGTCCTTAATGGGAATAAAGTTTGGATTACGAATGGCGGGGTTGGCGATATTTACATTGTGTTCGCCAAGACCGATGCGGACGCTAACCATAAAGGCATTAGTGCATTTATCGTTGAAAAAGGAACGCCAGGATTTACGTTTGGAAAGAAAGAGAAGAAGCTTGGTATCCGTTCTTCTCCAACAACAGAACTTATTTTCGAAGATTGTAAGATTCCAGCGTCCAACCTACTTGGAAACGAAGGAGATGGCTTTAAGATTGCCATGACTACGCTGGATGGTGGCCGTAATGGTATTGCAGCTCAAGCTTTGGGGATCTCTCAAGGTGCGCTAGATGCGGCTGTTGGCTATGCCAAGGAACGGGAACAATTCGGAAAACCAATCGCACAAAATCAAGGTATTTCCTTTAAGCTAGCGGATATGGCAACAGATATTGAATCAGCTCGTTTATTAACCTATCAAGCTGCATGGCTAGAATCAGAAGGGAAGCCATATGGAAAAGCTTCCGCAATGTCGAAGCTATTTGCCGGAGATGCAGCGATGCGCATTACAACCGAGGCAGTGCAAGTATTCGGGGGATATGGCTATACAAAAGATTACCCAGTTGAACGGTATATGCGTGATGCGAAAATCACTCAAATCTACGAAGGTACAAATGAAATTCAACGTCTTGTTATTGGTCGAATGCTTACGAAAGAGTAGAGAGGAAGGCGATTATGCACGAGCTTGCTGAACGAATCCAACAACGAAACCTGCGAGCATTAGCAAGAGCCATCACTCTTATTGAAAATGATGATCCTGACAAACTGGATTTACTGAGTGATTTATTTTCGATACAAAAGCAGGCTCATTACATTGGCATAACAGGATCGCCTGGTGCCGGAAAGAGTTCGCTTGTGAATCGGATGATTTCTTTTTTACGTGCTCAAGATCTTACGGTGGCCGTCATAGCTGTCGACCCAACAAGCCCATTTAGTGGTGGAGCGTTATTGGGCGATCGGGTACGCATGAATGACCACTTTACGGATCCAGGAGTGTTTATCAGGAGCATGGCGACAAGAGGGAGTCTAGGAGGATTATCTCGAGCTACTAAAGATACCATTCGTGTCTGTGATGCATACGGATTTGATGTCATTTTAGTGGAAACAGTTGGTGTAGGACAGTCAGAACTAGACATTATGAAAGTAGTCGATACAACTTCTGTAGTGCTCACGCCGAATAGTGGCGACGTCTTGCAGATTTTCAAGGCAGGCATTATGGAAATTGCTGACTTATTTATTATCAACAAAGCGGACCTACCTGGTGTGCGAAAATTAAAGACCCAGCTCGAGGAGTTTATGATGATTAGTAACTCCAAAGGTTGGCAAGCACCCATCGTCCAAACCGTATCTACAGAAAACAAGGGGATAGAAATGCTATGGGAAGAGATGAAGCGGCATCGAACGTATCTATACGAAACGAATCTTGGCAAAGAACAGCGGAAAAAGCAACTCGTTCATGAAGTGTATGACCTGATGAGAGAAGAGTTGTGGCAATCGATTGAAGATTTTGTTGAAAGCGATAACACAAAACGTGAGCAGTTGGAGAACGTAGATGCTGACCCTTATCAAATGGCGAAGAATTGGTTAGAGGAGTGGAAGCAAGGGGGAGGTTGAGGTAACAGTCATGAAAAAAGTACCCTCATCAATCAAAGACGAGAAGCTCATAAAAATGCGTCGTGATCAAATGATCAAAGGTGCCGTAGCTTTATTTAAAGAAAAAGGATTTCACAAAACAACAACACGAGAGATTGCCAAAGCTTCTGGATTTAGCATTGGCACCCTATACGAATACATTCGAACGAAGGAAGATGTTTTGTTTCTTGTATGTGATTTTATTTATGAGCATGTAAAAGAGCGGATGGAAAGCATCATTGATATGAATGACACCAACACACATAGCTTGAAAGGTGCGATTCGAGCTTATTTTCAGCTTATGGATGAGATGCAGGATGAAGTCGTCGTCATGTATCAGGAAGTGAAATCCTTATCGAAGGAAGCACAGGAGTATGTGTTACAAAAAGAGCGAGATATGTTGAACTTACTTGAACATGTTATTCGTCATAGCTTGCCAGAACCACTTTCTGACCTCGACATGGAACTGACTGCTAACAACATTTTCGTTCAAGGACAAATGTGGGGCTTTCGCCGTTGGATGCTACATAAGCATTTTACGATCGAGAGCTACACCGAAAGACAAATGCATTTCTTATTTCAGGGGCTACCGATTCCTGAAAAAGCTTAACATGATAGGAGGAACTGGTATGGAAAAAGCTCAAGTTTATGAGCCAAAGAACGCTATTCGTTTTGTCACAGCGTCGAGCTTATTTGATGGCCATGATGCGTCCATTAACATTATGCGTCGTATCTTACAGTCTAGTGGTGCAGAAGTCATTCATTTAGGACATAACCGTTCGGTGGAAGAAGTGGTGAATGCAGCGATTCAAGAGGATGCGCAAGGAATTGCGATTTCATCCTACCAAGGTGGACACGTAGAGTATTTTAAATACATGGTTGATTTATTGAAGGAAAAAGAGGCATCTCATATCCAAGTTTATGGTGGGGGCGGCGGGGTTATTATCCCTCGAGAGATTACCGAGTTGCATGATTACGGGGTAGCGCGTATCTACTCTCCAGAAGATGGTCGCGAACTTGGCCTACAAGGAATGATCAACCTCATGCTGGAGCAGTGCGATTTTCAAACGCCATTAGATGTAGAAAAAGATTTACAACGCCTTACGGAAGGGGATAGCCAATCCATCGCGCGTTTTATTTCCTATGTAGAAAATACCGCAGGGCAAGAACATGGAGCAGCTGCCGCTCTGGAAAAAGTGTTAGATACGCAGAAGAAAGCCGCCCCTGTATTGGGTATTACGGGAACAGGCGGAGCAGGGAAAAGCTCGTTAACTGATGAGCTCATCCGTCGCTTTTTAAATGAAGTGCCCGACCGCAAAATTGCGATTCTATCCGTTGATCCGACCAAGAAGAAAACAGGTGGCGCATTACTAGGAGACCGTATTCGTATGAATGCAATATTCTCCGATCGCGTATATATGCGCTCCTTAGCAACACGTGATTCAAGGAGTGAGCTTTCCAAAGCGATACAAGAAGCGATTGATGTTGTGAAAGCTGCCGGGTTTGATTTTATTATCGTGGAAACGAGTGGTATCGGGCAAGGAGACGCAGCGATCACCGATGTAACAGACCTGTCCATGTATGTGATGACAGCTGAATTCGGAGCTCCTTCTCAGCTAGAAAAAATCGACATGATTGACTTCGCTGATTTTATCGTTATTAACAAATTTGAACAAAAGGGTTCAGCAGATGCGCTTCGCCAAGTTCGCAAGCAATATGAGCGTAGCCATATGATGTTCCACGAAGACCAAACAGCATTCCCTGTGTACGGAACCATTGCGAGTCAGTTTAATGATCCCGGCACCAATACGCTGTTTGCGGCCCTCATTGATAAAATGAATGAGGCGTATGGATGGGAAGAGTCCACGCCTTTTGAACGAGTAACAGACGTGGAAAAGCAAAACTTAATTATCCCTCCAGAACGACGCCAATATTTACGCGATATCGTGCAAACGGTTCATAATTATCATGATAAGGCTGAAGAGCAAAGTGATATCGCTCGTAAGTGGTATCAAGTGAAAGGGACATCAGAACTCGTTGAGGATACCTCTTCAAAAGAAACAATGGAGAACCTTGCAGCGGAGTATGAACAAAAGCTAGAGCCAGCCAATAAGCACATGCTGGAAGAGTGGGACGAAGTCAAAGAGCGTTACGCCCAAGACGAAATGACGTTCAAGATTCGTGATAAAGAAATTACCATGGATTTGAACACGGAAAGCTTATCCGGCTTGAAAGTACCAAAAGTAGCGTTACCTCATTATCATGACTGGGGAGACCGTTTACTATGGTTGCTGAAAGAAAATGTTCCAGGCGCATTTCCATTCACCGCAGGCGTATTTCCATTCAAACGAAAAGGGGAAGACCCAACGCGCCAATTTGCGGGTGAGGGCACGCCAGAACGGACGAATCGTCGTTTCCACTATCTATCAGAAGGAGAGCCAGCCAAGCGCTTAAGTACAGCGTTTGATTCGGTTACCTTATATGGAGAAGACCCAAATGAGCGTCCAGATATTTACGGAAAAGTCGGCGAGAGTGGCGTATCGATTTGTACACTGGACGATATGAAGAAGCTTTATGCAGGATTTGACTTATGTAATCCAACTACATCTGTATCCATGACCATTAACGGCCCAGCACCGATCATTTTGGCAATGTTCTTTAACACAGCCATCGATCAGCAAATCGACATGTTCAAAGAGCAAGAAGGACGAGAACCTTCTGCTGAAGAGCGAGCGAAGATAAAAGATGAAACCATCTCGGTCGTTCGAGGTACTGTACAAGCGGATATTTTAAAAGAGGATCAAGGTCAAAATACGTGTGTTTTCTCTACCGAATTTGCCCTGCGTATGATGGGAGATATTCAGCAATACTTTATAGATCAACAAGTGAAAAACTATTACTCTGTATCGATTTCTGGCTATCATATTGCCGAAGCCGGCGCAAACCCAATCACTCAGCTTGCCTTCACACTCGCTAATGGGTTTACGTATGTAGAGTACTATTTAAGTAGAGGGATGGACATCAACAAATTCGCACCAAACCTTTCCTTCTTTTTCTCAAATGGCCTAGACCCAGAATATACCGTGATCGGACGTGTCGCTAGGCGCATTTGGGCAATCACGATGCGTGACAAATATGGTGCAAATGAACGAAGCCAAAAATTGAAATACCATATCCAAACATCTGGCCGTTCCTTACATGCTCAAGAAATTGATTTTAATGATATTCGTACAACACTACAGGCGCTTATTGCGATTCAAGACAACTGTAACTCCCTACACACCAATTCGTACGATGAAGCGATTACCACACCTACAGAAGAATCGGTTCGTCGTGCCATGGCGATTCAAATGATTATTAACAAAGAGTTTGGCTTGACGAAGAATGAAAACTCTCTACAAGGATCCTTTGTCGTAGAGGAGCTTACGCAACTAGTAGAAGAAGCTGTATTACAAGAGTTCGAACGCATTAACGAACGTGGCGGTGTACTAGGAGCTATGGAACGACAGTATCAACGAGGCAAGATTCAAGAAGAATCTCTCTACTATGAAGGGAAAAAGCATAGTGGTGAGCTTCCAATCGTAGGCGTAAACACGTACTTGAATCCAAATCCATCATCAGAAGATGACATTAACTCCATGCAATTAGCACGTGCATCGAAGGAAGAAAAAATGCACCAAATCAACTCATTGAGAGAGTTCCAGCAGAATCACTCCGATGAAACAGAAGCAGCACTCCAACGTCTAAAGCAAGTAGCCGCTGGAGGTGGCAACGTCTTTGAAGAGTTGATGGAAACCGTAAGAGTCGCCAGCCTAGGCCAGATTACCAACGCTCTCTATGATGTGGGCGGACAATATCGTAGAAATATGTAAGCAGAAGGCGCCCATATAGGGGGCGCCTTTTTGTGTGGGAGGAGAATTGGCAGCGAATTATACATTTCGGGCGAGTCGCTGCGAAATCGGGGGAGGCCCGGCGTAATTGGACAGTCGCTCCGATATTCGAAAAGTTGCTCGCAAATCGGGCAGAGTCGCTCCAAAATTCGCATCAACCTCCTGTGGTGAACCACCGTAACATAATGAGTAGATCCTTATTAGTATAAAAAACACCATATCTGAACAGATTGAGCCTAAAATGTTTCCCTATCCTATAAAAAGGTAATAGTAAAATCTGAAATAATAGCGTTTATGTCTAGCATAAACATTATTGAATTGTTTATAATGTATGGTAGGCTTGATTCGGAGTAACGTAGATTTTATACTTGTGAAGCGTATGAAAAAGAGTGGGAGTAGCGGATTGATAAGTCTTCTCCGTCTTTTCACACTTTCAGAGGTTTACATCACTTAAAAGATTGCATAAGTGCAACTAGGCTTCTGACTGTGCCAAAGGCTTGTCCATCGACAAGTTTTCTTTACATGTTTATGAATAAATTTTTGATATAAAGGGAGTGCTGGACGTGAGCTTTAAAAACTATAGCCACGACGAGATTGCTGAAATGTCTATGATTGAGATCGTAAATGAGATTCTATCAGACGAAAAGCAAGCGCTAGATTTTAACGAATTAATGGATAAGTTAGCTGCAGCAAAAGGGTTTAATGAGGAGCAAAAGAAAGCTCGTATTGCTCAATTGTACACAGACATGAATACAGATGGTCGTTTTATGACGATTGGTTCAAATATGTGGGGACTGAAGCGTTGGTATCCAGTAGAACAACAAGAAGAAGAAGTACAGGCCCCTGTGAAGAAGAAGAAAAAGAAAAAAGCAGCTGCTAAGAGTAAGAAGAAAGAAGTTGAACCAGAAGAAGATATCGTAGAAGACGATATCGAAGAGGATCTAGACCTAGACGATGAAGAACTAGACCTAGGTGAAGATGGCGAAGAAAACAGTGGCTTAGATGAAGATTTTGACTTAGATGAAGAAACAGAATCTGGTTATACTGAAGGCGAAGAAGACAATAACGTCTTTGGTGATGATGATGAGGAAGATGACAGTGATGATAATAGCGAGGATGACAGCTATTATAAGGATAAGAAAGAGGAAGAATCATAATCATCTTGACTTTATAGAGTGATATCAGTATTATTTTATTTGGGCTCTTAAATTGAGATCGTTATATAAGGCGCTCCCGTATTATTACGGGGGCGCTTTTCTTATTTTATATAAGATATACTATCCTAGTTACAAGTAACGGATAGATTCTTTTCTAATAAAACAAGTGGAGTATGCGAACGATAATGACACGCAAGTCTCCTTAGAACATTGAATGGAAGAGGGGTAAATATGACAAAGTATATTTTCGTAACAGGTGGCGTTGTTTCTTCTCTTGGTAAAGGAATTACAGCAGCATCTCTTGGTCGTTTATTAAAAAACCGAGGACTTAAAGTGACAATCCAGAAGTTTGACCCATACATTAACGTGGACCCAGGGACAATGAGCCCTTATCAGCACGGTGAGGTTTTCGTTACAGAAGATGGTGCAGAAACTGATCTAGACTTGGGTCACTATGAACGTTTTATTGATATTAATTTAAGTCAATACAGCAACGTAACAACAGGTAAGGTGTACTCAACCGTTATCAAAAAAGAACGTCGTGGAGACTATCTTGGAGGAACGGTTCAGGTTATTCCGCATATTACAAACGAGATTAAGGAACGTGTTTTCCGTGCTGGGAATGAAACGAATGCGGATGTAGTCATCACTGAAATTGGTGGTACGGTTGGGGATATCGAATCCTTGCCATTCCTAGAAGCAATTCGTCAGATTAAGAGTGATATTGGAAAAGATAATGTCATGTATATTCACTGTACGCTAGTACCTTACATTAAAGCGGCAGGAGAAATGAAAACAAAACCAACGCAACACTCTGTAAAAGAATTGCGTTCATTAGGAATTCAGCCTGATGTGATTGTGCTTCGAACAGAGATGCCAATCAGCCAAGAAATGAAACAGAAGATTGGTTTGTTCTGCGATATTAATGAAAATGCCGTTATTGAAGCTGGAGACGCCGAAACATTATACGACGTACCACTTACCCTTCAAGAACAGAACCTTGACCAACTAACATGTGAACATTTTGGGCTAGATTGTGGTAGAGCTGAAATGACTGAGTGGAATGAACTAGTTAATCGAGTGAAAAACTTGAACAAAGTAACCACCATTGGTTTAGTAGGAAAGTATGTGGAGTTACCAGATGCTTATATTTCTGTTGTTGAGGCATTAAAGCACGCAGGCTATGCCTTTGATAGTGACATTAACATTGAATGGATCAACTCTGAGGAAATCAATGCGGAGAACGTAGCTGATAAATTACAAAACGTCGACGGCGTACTAGTACCAGGCGGCTTCGGTGATCGTGGAATTGAAGGGAAAATTGAAGCGATTCGATATGCTCGTGAAGAACAAGTGCCATTCTTCGGTATTTGCCTCGGCATGCAATTAGCTTCTGTAGAGTTCGCACGTAACGTCCTAGGACATAAAGGCGCTCATTCTGCAGAAATCGACCCACTTACAGAATTCCCAATCATCGACCTGCTTCCTGAGCAAAAAGATGTAGAAGATTTAGGTGGAACGCTTCGTCTTGGTGTGTACCCATGTAAGCTTACAGAAGGTACGAAGACGAAAGAGGCATACGGTGAAGAAGTTATTTATGAGCGTCATCGCCACCGATATGAATTCAGTAATCAGTACCGCGAACAAATGACAGAAGCAGGCATGGTCTTCTCTGGTACAAGCCCAGACGGCCGCCTAGTTGAAATCATTGAACTTAGCGATCACCCATGGTTCGTTGCTTGCCAATTCCATCCAGAATTTAAATCAAGACCAACCAACCCACAAAGCCTATTCCATGACTTTGTTGGCGCAAGTATTCAATATAAAGGTGAATAATAGTCGGTTAGCACACAAACAAGCTCAGAGTAGTTGCTCTGAGCTTGTTTTTTGCATACGAGAGGGAGCGTTATGATCGAGATTTAAAATATATGAGCGAGCCTACTCTCTACCAGGCCTCGAACTCCCATCAGAATATCTCTCAACAAAAAAGGACGACATTCTCACAGAATGTCGTCCTTTAAATCTGTTACTATTCATATTCCGAAATAATTTCTTTCGTAATCACAAATAAAGCGTGATATACATAAAGCATTCCCATTATAGATGGAAATCCAATTCGATCCATATCAAATGGCAGCATTGGACCGGAAATATGTGTGTCAATGTAGAAGTCAGCCAACTCTTGAATAGGGTTCCCTTCTTTTATTGAAGCAGATATATGGATTACCTGAGCATCTTGGGCTTGGACTTTTTTCGTAAGAGCTAGTGCTTCTTCATCATTTGCATATCGAGAGGCGATGATGACTCGGTCAATATGAGATAGATTGGTATCATCCGTGTACAATGTTGTTTTTGGTAACGCTTCAGGTCCTGATTCCACCTCGTCATGCAATGCTCTCATTTCGCCAGTACCTATTACATACACATGACCTTCTCCCACAATCGCTTGCGAAAGAGCGCGGGCTGCATCCTCGATTCGTAATTCCTCTTTTTCATAAATTCGTTCAAATGCCCCACTTAGTTGTGTGGTTAGCATCTTTATCATAAACAATACCTCCTTTTCGTCCATCAATCATGTATGTAAGCATAGCATAAGTAGTTACACGTTTTCGAATTGGAAAAAACGCATTTTTATACAAAGCAGGAAATTAGCCCTCCTAGGGAGAAAGTTGATAATTGGGATGGAATTAGATAGAAGAAAACACACTTTTGATTTTGGAGGGCAATTATGACGAAAACGGTACTAGTTGTAGACGACCAACCAGGAATACGCATGTTATTAGAAGAGGTCATTAAAACAGAAGGGTATCATATCCTTCTAGCACAAACTGGACAAGAAGCAATTGATCAAGTAACGCAACACCAACCAGACTTGATGTTGGTTGATTTAAAATTACCTATAAAAGATGGTTTGACTGTTGTAAGGGAACTAGAAGAGGAAAATCGAATCGTTCCAACTATTATCATGAGTGGTTTGGCAGAGGATGAACTAGTAGGTAAAAAGTTCTCATCGAACATTAAAGGAGTCATCGCCAAACCTTTTAATATACAGGATGTACGAGAGTTAATTATAGGTCAATTAGAATAGGAAAAGATGTCAATTTGATGAAATTTACGGATGTAAACGCTATCTCAACAATGTGTTCTTGCACCAGTGGTATGGACTTGGTATGCTATACATGTTGAATAAAACACGTACATAACGGAATGTTGCCAACTGAAGGGTGCACATAGTAAGAGTTGACATATTCTGTGTGAAAGAACATAAAGGAGGATCTAGTCATGCCACTAGTTTCAATGAAAGAAATGCTAGAAAAGGCCAAGGAAGAACGCTACGGCGTTGGCCAATTTAATCTTAATAACCTTGAGTACGCTCAAGCGATTCTTCAGGCAGCTGAAGAAGAACAGTCTCCTGTAATCCTTGGTGTATCTGAAGGTGCAGGCCGTTACATGGGTGGCTTTAACGTAGTTGTTGCTATGGTTAGAGAACTTATGAATTCTTACGGTACTACTGTTCCAGTAGCGATTCACCTTGACCATGGTTCTAGTTTCGAGAAGTGTGCAGAAGCCATTCATGCTGGTTTCACTTCCGTTATGATCGATGCTTCTCACGATCCACTAGAAGAAAACATTGCACTAACTCGTAAAGTTGTTGAGCTTGCTCACATTCATGGAGTATCTGTTGAAGCAGAACTTGGCCGTGTAGGTGGACAAGAAGATGATATCGTAGTTGAAGATGCAGAAGCAGCATACGCAATTCCTTCTGAGTGTAAGCAACTTGTTGACGAAACAAACGTTGACGTATTTGCTCCAGCACTTGGTTCTGTACACGGACACTACAAAGGTGAGCCTAACTTAGGCTTTGATCGCATGGAAGAAATCATGGGTCTTGTAGACAAGCCACTAGTTCTTCATGGTGGTACAGGAATCCCATCTGAAGATGTTAAGAAAGCAATCCGTTTCGGTACTGCTAAAATCAACGTGAACACAGAAAACCAAGTAGCGCAAGTAAATGCAGTGAAAGAAACATTAGCTGAAAAACCAGACCTATACGATCCACGTAAATATCTTGGACCTGGCCGTGACGCAATCAAAGCAACGGTTATTGGCAAGATGCGTGAATTTGGATCTTCTCAAAAAGCTTAATTGTTGAAAAGTGAACCGCCTTCTGGTGGTTCCCTTTTGTTATTTTCACTTTAAAGAAATGGTTTCTTTAAGTGTCATGAATATGAAAACACATCGACTTTTCTCCGCAACTGGTGAAAAGTCATGTTTTTCTGAAATATGAAAACGCACACAAAATGGGGAGGAATTAAGAATGAAATTTTTTGTAGACACAGCGAACATCGAAGAAATCCGTGAGGCAAATGCTTTAGGTGTTTTAGCGGGAGTAACAACGAACCCATCATTAGTAGCGAAAGAAAATATATCGTTTCATGATCGTTTGAAAGAAATCACTAACGAAGTAGATGGATCGGTAAGTGCAGAAGTTATTTCAGAGGACGCAGAAGGCATGGTAAACGAAGGGAAAGACTTAGCTGCTATAGCTCCAAATATCACCGTTAAAGTACCAATGACATTGGAAGGATTAAAAGCAGTAAAGCAATTCTCTGAGATGAATATCAAAACGAACGTAACGCTTGTATTCTCTGCAAACCAAGCATTGCTAGCTGCTCGTGCAGGTGCTACATACGTTTCGCCATTTATTGGTCGTTTAGATGACATTGGCCAAGATGGTTTGAATCTTATTGCACAAATCGCTGATATTTTTGATCGTCATGCAATTGATACTGAAATTATTGCGGCCTCCGTTCGCCATCCGGTTCATGTAACAGAAGCAGCTACACACGGAGCACATATTGCAACGGTTCCACTAAAAGTGTTAAAACAATTAGTAAAGCACCCATTAACAGATGCTGGAATTGAAAAATTTCTTTCTGATTGGAAGAAACAAAACTAGTATGATAATGGAAATTTTGTGCAAAATAAGCGTAACAAATTATGGGTTTGCCTAGATTAGAAGGGAGTCCACCATGGAAAAACTGCTTGTTGAAGGAGGTCACTCTTTAAATGGGAGATTACGCGTTAGCGGGGCTAAAAATAGCGCAGTTGCATTATTACCTGCTGCTATTCTAGCTGAATCTCCTGTTACGATTGAAGGGTTACCAAACATATCTGACGTAGACACATTAGGTCAATTGTTAGAAGAAATTGGCGGCACAGTCCAAAAGCAAGGACAAGATGTTTATATTGATCCATCTCGTATGATTTCGATGCCACTACCAAATGGGAAAGTGAAAAAGTTGCGCGCATCATATTATTTTATGGGCGCAATGCTAGGTCGATTTAAAAAGGCGGTTATTGGTTTACCAGGAGGTTGCCATCTTGGCCCACGCCCTATTGACCAACACATTAAAGGCTTTGAAGCACTTGGTGCAGAGGTAACGAATGAACAAGGTGCGATTTATTTACGTGCCCAGGAATTACGTGGAGCTCGCATTTACTTAGATGTAGTAAGTGTTGGAGCAACAATCAATATAATGCTTGCCGCTGTGAAAGCGAAAGGGAAAACCATTATTGAAAATGCTGCAAAAGAGCCTGAAATCATTGATGTCGCCACTTTACTTACGAGTATGGGTGCTAAAATTAAAGGCGCAGGTACAGATGTGATACGCATTGAAGGTGTTGAATCACTAAGTGGTTGTCGTCATACGATTATCCCAGATCGTATTGAAGCAGGGACATATACCATTATGGCTGCAGCAAAAGGGGAGGAAGTGTTAATAGATAACGTCATTCCTCAACATTTGGAATCCTTGCTCGCTAAGCTTAGAGAAATGGGTGTAACAATTGAAAGTTCCAATGATCAGTTAATTGTTCGTAGGTCAAATCCATTGAAAAGTGTAGATATTAAAACACTTGTTCATCCAGGATTTCCAACTGATTTGCAACAACCATTTACTTCTTTGCTAACACAGGCTTCTGGGACTGGCGTTGTGACCGACACCATTTATCAAGCAAGGTTTAAGCATATCGATGAACTTCGTCGCATGAATGCTGACATTAAAGTAGAAGGTAGTTCAGCAATTGTGAATGGCCCTATAGTATTGGAAGGCGCTAAAGTGAAAGCAAGTGACTTACGTGCAGGTGCAGCTCTTGTTGTAGCAGGGTTACTTGCAAACGGAGTAACAGAAATCACCGGATTAGACCACATAGACCGTGGCTATGAAAACATTGTTGAGAAGTTACAAGAGCTAGGCGCAAATATTTGGCGCGAAAAAATGACAGAAGCTGAGATTGAACAATTTCAGAATTCATAGTATTCGTTGTCACAGATAACAGAATAATCGCAAAGCATCCATCTGCAAGAGAGTGCTAGGCTTTTTGAGGGAAAAGTCGACAATGCCTCTCAGCGGATTGTTGTTTTCATTTAGTGTTCATTCATATAAAGGAGATGGGTACTTCAAGATCCATGGAGATGAGGGAGTAAAAATCTTTTCAATATTCATTCAGAAAAAATGATCTGAGAATTTGGTAAGTCAATGGAACTGTAATGGTACGCTTTTGAAGGTTGAGGGGCCTTTAGAATGCGCTGTTATGGTAGGATCATTTCAAAGAATAAGAGGAGGAACTTAACCATGGAAAGAAGCCTATCAATGGAGTTAGTAAGAGTAACAGAAGCAGCAGCATTATCATCCGCACGTTGGATGGGAAGAGGAAAAAAAGACGAAGCGGACGACGCTGCAACAAGTGCGATGCGTGACGTTTTTGATACCATTCCAATGAAAGGTACAGTTGTCATTGGGGAAGGTGAGATGGACGAAGCACCGATGTTATATATCGGTGAAAAGTTAGGAAATGGCTATGGACCACGCGTGGATGTAGCCGTTGACCCACTAGAAGGAACCAATATTGTAGCTCAGGGGACTTGGAATGCACTTTCCGTTCTAGCTGTAGCGGATCATAGCAAATTATTGCATGCTCCTGATATGTATATGGATAAAATCGCTGTCGGACCAGAATGTGTGGGGAAAGTCGATATTAATGCATCCGTAACGGAAAACTTGAAAGCCGTAGCAAAAGCGAAGAATAAAGATGTAGAAGATGTTGTAGCGATTATATTAAATCGTGAACGACATCAAGCTGTTATCGATGAAGTTCGTGATGCTGGTGCTCGTATTAAGCTGATATCAGATGGAGACGTTGCAGCTGCAATCAATACAGCCTTTGACCACACCGGTGTCGACATCCTACTTGGAAGTGGCGGTGCTCCGGAGGGAGTACTTGCTGCTGCAGCGTTGAAATGCCTGGGGGGAGAAATCCAGGGTAAGCTGTTACCAGAAAACGAAGAACAACGACTTCGTTGTTCTGGCATGGGTATCGATGACATAGATCGTGTTCTTCATTTAGAAGACATGTGCGGAGGCGATGATGCCATATTTGCAGCCACAGGAGTAACAGATGGAGAATTACTAAAAGGCGTACAATTTAAAGGGATGAAAGCAACAACCCAAACCCTAGTCATGCGCGCCAAATCTGGAACCGTACGTTTCATTGACGGCAACCACTCCTTGAAGAAGAAACCAAATCTAGTTATCAAACCATAAATAAGTAGTTGTGATGGTGTACAATCACACTATCTAACACGAAAAAGGCTTGGGCTAAACCCAAGCCTTTTTCGTTGTATACCGTACAATTATAAAATTCAATCCTTGTGTATAACTAAAAAAGTGATGTGGCCACGTCCAGCTCTAGCGCCTACTTTTTTACGTGAAGAGTTACCATTCACCTTAACGAAAGAAAATGCAAATCAATATAAAATTGTGCAGGAACGAAACGGTGAAATGACAGGGCATGCTAATGTTACCTATACGTTGAATCGAGTTGATGGTAGTTGGCATATTGCAAATATGGACCGAGATAGAATCAAAAAAGAAAACAATAACAATGTGCAGGACCCAGAAAATAAAAAACTAGATAAAGCAGAAGTAGCAAAAGTGTTAGCAGACTATGAAGCTGGTTTTAAGAAGATAGAGCACAACACAACACAAACAATAAAGGCGTTCAGCAAGTTTACCAGTCCACTAAGGAATTCAACATCACCTAGTATTTCATGTTTCGGACAGCATGGCCAAGTCTCTAACGGAGACGCATTTCCGAGAAGAAAACGGAAAGGTCTATGTAGAACCTAAAGGTGCCCCCGTGTTCTTGGATGAAGATGCTTTCTTCACCTTGAAAGAGACAGGTGATCCTGTCATTTCTAAGTCACGCTCTTAGATAACTTTGTTGCCCAGAGATTCTTCAGGGTTACCTAGTTGGTTTATTGAAGATATACAAACAACAGAATTAGAGTGATTGTAACAAATCAGGGCGTATTTAATACGTCCTTGTTTTAAGTATGCAAAAAATCCGTCGATAAGTGGTGGGTAGTTCGAGGGTGATAGGTGTACTATAATCAGGGTAAGGAGTAAAATAGAAACAAATGTAAAATGTATGACGAATAAAGGAGTTGCCTCGATGAAACAGATAGGGTTCTGTTGCTTAATGTGTTTTTTCTTGGCAGGGTGCTCATTTGGCAATGCCGAAAAAAATCCAACCATTACGCTTGACCATAATCCTCCTAAGAAACAATCAGGCCCTGACACCCAATCCTTACCGAACGATGAGAGCCTTCAGTCTTCTCCATTGAATAAGACAAAGGCAGAAATTATCATAATGGATTATGCGAAAACGATTAATCTAGTTGCTACCAATACAGAAAAAGATAGTTCCAACCTTCTTCACTATGATACAAAAGAAGAATTGATAAGACATTTTTCGCATTTCATGACGGAAGATTTCTCCAGGACAACAGTCAATCAATATTTTAAAATGGAAAATGGTAATCTACATGTAAAAAAGGCTTATGAACGAACGAACATTAGCGAGCGTTTGCCGTTCACTCTAGAAAAAGTAAACAATAAGGAGTACAAGATTTTTCAACAACGAGAAACGCAATCTAGTGGGATAGAAAATCTTTATTTTACACTTCGTAAAGACAATGGAGTGTGGAAAGTAAAAGGATACTCGAAAGAACTCATTCCTTATGAGAACAACAATGAGGAGTTAGCTCGAAACATTTTATACGACTATGAAATGGCCTTTAAAGATGTTTTGCTTATGAATGATCATAAGCTTGAACAAACATTTGATACAAAGGAAGACCTCAAAAAACATCTTCGCACGTTTGTCGATGCAACGTTAGCCCAATCCCATGTGGAAGAGCATTACAAAGAAGTGAATGGAGACCTTTCCATTCAGGAACACGATGCTCCTATATTTTTAGATCGTGACGGATCCTTCAAGCACTCCGTATCGGATGATAATGAGCTAATAGTCGTTCAGGAGCAGAATAATCCTTTGATACAGCATCGTATGATTGAATTTACCCTTACAGGTGAAAATGGGTATTGGGCAGTGGATGAGATTGATGTGACAAGTTTGGTGGACAAGGATGAATAAGAGGTGGGCGTTATGCCTTCCTCAAAAACTTTTTTTGTAGGTAATATGGAGGTCCATTTTCATGTTTCTAAATTTATAGTTGTATATTTGTTGAGAATAAGGTTAAAATAAAAGATGTTTAATGTGTCTGAAGTTCAGGAATTGTGTACGTAGTGCCCCGTTTGAAACTTCTATTCTAGCTTCTGGATATTCCTTCTCAAAAACATCCTATCTAAGAGAAGCTATTTCGAATAACTTTCATAGAATTTTCTTAATCATAATAGAAAAAAATAAAATAATGGTTAGGTGTGGTGATATTGTGTCTGCTTCATTAACAATTTCGCATTTAGAGACGAAGAATTTAAAAGAATTATATTCTCTTGCTAAGGAATATAAAGTCTCTTATTATGCAAAGCTGACAAAACGAGAATTAATTTTTGCTATTTTAAAGGCTCAGGCTGAAAAGGATGGCTTCTTATTTATGGACGGTATTTTGGAAATTATTCCTTCTGAAGGTTTCGGTTTCCTACGTCCGATTAACTATTCTCCGAGTGCTGAAGATATTTATATTTCAGCTTCTCAAATTCGTCGTTTTGATTTGAGAAATGGAGATAAAGTATCCGGTAAGGTACGTCCTCCGAAAGAAAATGAACGATATTATGGATTATTGCACGTAGATGCTGTAAACGGGGAAGATCCCGAAATCGCTAAGGAACGTGTTCACTTCCCAGCTTTAACACCATTATATCCAGATCAAAGAATGAACCTTGAGACGGAAAGCAAGCGTCTCTCGACTCGCATTATCGATCTTATGACGCCTGTTGGATTTGGACAACGTGGACTTATTGTAGCTCCTCCTAAAGCGGGTAAAACGATGCTGTTGAAGCAAGTTGCTAATAGTATTTCTCATAATCATCCGGATTCCAAGTTAATCATCTTGCTAGTAGATGAACGTCCGGAAGAGGTAACCGACATAGAACGTTCTGTTGAAGGCGATGTCGATGTAGTAAGTTCTACCTTTGATGAGGTTCCGGAAAACCATATTAAAGTTTCTGAGCTTGTATTAGAACGCGCGATGAGACTAGTGGAACATAAGAAAGATGTCATCATTTTAATGGATAGTATTACGCGTTTGGCTCGGGCTTATAACCTTGTAATCCCACCAAGTGGACGAACATTATCCGGTGGTATCGACCCTGCTGCCTTCCACCGTCCGAAGCGTTTCTTTGGTGCGGCTCGTAATATTGAAGAGGGTGGTAGTTTAACCATTCTGGCAACGGCATTAGTTGATACAGGTTCCCGTATGGATGACGTCATTTATGAAGAATTCAAAGGAACAGGAAATATGGAATTGCATCTTGATCGAAGTCTTGCTGAACGCCGTATTTTCCCTGCGATAGATATTCTTCGCTCAGGTACACGAAAAGAAGAGCTATTATTGCCTAAATCCCATCTTGATAAAATTTGGGCGATTCGAAAAACATTCGGAGATCAATATGACTTCGTCGATCGATTCCTACGTCGCTTAAAATCTTCTAAAAATAACGAAGAATTTTTCCAGCTGATGGATGAGGACATGAAAGGCAAGTCTCCATCAAGGCGTTCGTAGCACAATGGTAACGAAGAACTAAATCTTGCAAATGTGCAAGTGGACTGTTATAATCTTTCTATGTGAGTTTCGATAATGACTAGTAGTAGTCTGTTAACGGCTCTTATAATAACTCTGTATTCCACAGGATTCAGGGCAAAAAGGAGTGTAAGGTATGAAGGAACAAATTCATCCGCAATATCAGAAAGTTGTATTTCTAGACACTAGTTCAGATTACAAATTCTTAACTGGTTCTACGCTAACTTCTGATGAAACTATCGAATGGGAAGACGGCAATACGTATCCACTATTACGTGTTGAGATCAGTTCAGCTTCTCATCCGTTCTACACTGGTAAGCAAAAAGCCGACAAAGAAGGCGGCCGTGTGGATCGTTTCAAGAAAAAATACAATCTTGGATAAGTATCAGTTTTCTTTTTCGAAAGAAACGAAAACTTATTACAGAGTTGAAAAAACAGGCAAATTGTCTTTCTTTGCCTGTTTTTTTATTCGTTAAAAACCCATTTTTATAAAAATATACGTTTTAGCTTTAAATTTGGATAGCTAGTATAAACTAGTAGTACAAAAAATGTAATGACATGGAATTTCTGTACTGAGGTAGAAGGGAGAGACCGAGCTGTGCATGTAATGAAACAAAGCGGTTGGATTGAGGTTATTTGTGGAAGTATGTTTTCAGGTAAATCAGAAGAACTGATTCGTCGAGTCCGTCGTGCTACATACGGTAACCTTTCCGTACGAGTCTTTAAACCTGCAATCGACAATCGCTATGCAGATGACTCCATCGTATCCCATAATGGTACGTCTGTTTTAGCTCGTCCGGTTGATTATTCAGAGGATATTTTTTCTTATGTCGACGATCATGTCGACGTTGTAGGAATTGATGAAGTGCAATTTTTTGATGACAATGTAGTTGAAGTAGCCCAAACCTTAGCAGAACGTGGCCATAGAGTGATTGTCGCTGGCTTAGATTTAGATTTCCGTGGAGAGCCATTCGGTTCTCTCCCAACCTTCTTAGCAGTAGGGGAATCTGTCACAAAGCTTAGCGCCATTTGCCCAATCTGTGGTTCACCAGCTAGTCGAACACAACGATTAATCGATGGCCGACCAGCCTCCTATGATGACCCAGTGATTTTAGTAGGTGCATCGGAATCCTACGAACCACGCTGCCGTCACCATCACGAGGTTCCGAACAAGCCCAGGCACATCTTAACATCAAAGCAATCTCAGTAGTAATTTAATAAAATTAGCACAAAAGCCTTCAATTATGAAGGCTTTTTTTAATAAGTAAAGAAAGGATAAGTTTCTGGCGCTTACTTGTCTAGCTCCAGCGCCCAGCAAACTTCCTGCACCTTCTTGCGATAAGTCAACATCGAACGCTTGCGCTTTTCGTGTTTCCTTTATCTCATACGGAGACGTCCAGTTTGTACCTCGCTAATCGGGCGCTTGCGCTTTTGTTCATGGATAAGATAACAAAAGATATGGTTCTCCCCCCATTTATATCAGGAGTCATATTACATAAAAGTGAAAAATTACCTTGAGGAATTTTCACACACCGCTTCCTTTACCTGATACAAATCTTCAAGATGGGAAAGCTAACCTCAAACAATCATAAAAGGAGGTTCCCATTTTGCGATATTTTCTTGTATTAGCAAGTGTAGTGGGCATGTTGATCGTATCAGCTTGTGCATCCAATCCACAGGGCACGCAAGAGGTTCGAGATAATCAAACACTCAATATTCGAAATAACGATACAATGGAAGAGCATCATACAAAGCGTGGTCTTCAGCAAACTGATAACCCAAAACAAATGAATCAGGTTGGAGAGACGTGGGGGATTCGTTTGGATAAAGAAAAAGTTCATGAAGCTATCGACTTAGTTGATGGTGTTGAAGTTCGTCGGGTGAACTTCACGGGTAGTCATGCGTACGTATCCATTAGAGCAACACAAGATAACTTATCCGATGATGAAAGAAAGGTTCTTGAAAACAAAGCGCAAACCGCAGTTGAAAACGCGCTACCACGTTATCGAATCCGTGTGAAAATGAGATAACAACAGGCGTAGGTACTCTGAATTTTGTAAAATAGTGACGAAGGTTGGAGTGCCTGGTGCCGTGCTCTTTCTTCTTTGACTCCATAATGAAGCTGTACTATAATTAGAATGTTATGGACGAAAAAGAGGTGGATGAAAGTGTTAGAAAAACTTCAAACCTTAGAAGATCGGTATGAAAAATTAAACGAGTTACTAAGTGACCCGGAAATAGCTAGTGATTCCAATAAACTACGCGAATATTCCAAAGAACAAGCGGGTCTAGAAGAAACGGTTCAAACGTATCAAGAATACAAAGACATCTGTAGTCAGCATGATGACACAAGAGCAATGCTGGATGATGGTCTAGATGAAGAAATGAAAGAAATGGCAAAAGCCGAAATGGAAGAACTCTCTGAAAAGAAAGCAGAACTAGAGGAACGCCTGAAGTTCTTACTTATTCCGAAAGATCCAAATGATGATAAGAACGTAATCATGGAGGTTCGCGGAGCTGCAGGTGGCGATGAAGCTGCATTGTTTGCAGGAGATCTATTCCGTATGTATTCTCGTTTCGCAGAATTCCATGGATGGAAAATTGATATCATGGATTCTCATGAAAGTGAAGTTGGTGGCTACAAAGAAATCATCTTCATGGTAAACGGAACAGGTGCGTTCTCAAAACTGAAATTTGAGAATGGTGCACACCGAGTTCAACGTGTACCGCAAACAGAATCTGGCGGACGCATTCATACATCAACAGCAACCGTAGCTGTCTTACCTGAAGCAGAAGAAATCGAAGTGGATGTAAACGAAAAAGACATCCGTGTTGATACATTTGCTTCTAGTGGACCAGGAGGACAGAGTGTTAACACGACCATGTCTGCTGTTCGTTTAACACACGAGCCAACTGGTATTGTTGTTTCCTGTCAGGATGAAAAATCCCAGATTAAGAACAAAGAAAAAGCAATGAAGGTATTACGTGCTCGTATTTATGAGAAATTTCAACAAGAAGCACAAGCAGAATACGATGAGCACCGTAAATCAGCAGTTGGTTCTGGTGACCGTTCCGAACGTATCCGTACGTATAACTTCCCGCAAAACCGTGTAACGGATCACCGCATCGGATTAACGCTTCAGAAGCTCGATCGAATTCTAGAAGGTCAACTAGATGAAATTACAGAAGCGCTTCTTATTGAAGAACAAACCAAAGCTCTAGAGCAACTTGGTGAGTAATATGATGGAAGCGAAAACCATTTTTGAAGTCCGTCGCTGGACTTCTCTTTTTTTGCAGGAAAACAATCGGGAAACGGGAGTTGGTGAACTGCTACTCCAGCACCATCTCGGTATGACGCGAGCCCAACTTTTTGCTAATGCCCGTGATGAAGTGTCTGTTGATGTGCGTCAAAAAATAGAGCTGAATCTTCGGCAACATGTCGCTCATGGAACCCCAGTACAGCACTTAATCGGTACGGAGGAATTTTACGGACGCCTGTTTAAAGTCAATCAGGACGTACTTATCCCGAGACCGGAGACGGAAGAACTAGTCCTAGGAATTCTCAACCGATTGAAACAAAAAGGGATGTTTTCCGTACCCCTAACATGTGTGGATATCGGAACAGGAAGTGGCATCATTGCAACGACATTAACGAAAGAGCTCCCCCATGCCACGATGTATGCGACAGATATTTCTACTGAAGCGTTACAGGTAGCCGAACAAAATGCACATGCATTAGATGCAACTGTTCAATTTCGTCAAGGAAACTTCCTTGCCCCTGTCATCGACGAAGAGGCAACCTTCGATGTCATTGTATCCAATCCTCCATATATTCCGGAAAGGGATCGGGATTCTTTATCCGATGTTGTTCGAGACCATGACCCTTCGCTTGCACTATTTGCAGGCGAAGATGGCCTTGCCGCATATCGACGCATCATCGAGCAACTCCCTTCTGTCGTGAAAAAAGACACACTACTAGCGCTAGAAATTGGACACGATCAACGACATACCGTCCCGACATTAATAGAAGCGACATTCCCAAATGCTCAAATCGAAGTAGAGCAAGATATAAATCAAAATGACCGCATGGTATTTGCCTGGCTTTCTAAGTAGAGAGCCAGGTTTTTTGTGTAGTAGGTAAGGGGTGAAATTTGGGTGGAGCGGGCAAAAGCTGGGGGAGCGAGCATAAAGGGATTCGAAAAGAGCAAAAGCTGGGCTGAAGCGAGCATAAGCAGGTTCGAAGAGAGCAAAAGTTGGAAGGAAGAGAGCATAAACTGATTCGAAGAGCGCAAAAGTGGGGAGGAAGAGAGCGAAAGCAGGTTCGAAGAGAGCAAAAGTGGAATAGAAGCGAGCATAAGCAGGTTCGAAGAGCGCAAAAGTGGGAAGGAAGAGAGCGAAAGCAGGTTCGAAGAGAGCGAAAGTGGGAAGGAAGAGAGCATAAGCAGGTTCGAAGAGAGCAAAAACATATGGATGTACCATGAAACGAGGAACCCCACGCATATCCAGCAGGAACCCGCGCATATCCAACGACTCCACATCCCCCCTCCCCCCAAAAATAAAAGTTTCATAGATTCCTACGTATAACCTCAGCCTGTCCTGTTCATAATGAGACTAGATTGAACGAACGGAAGGGGCAGGGGAGAATGAATAGAATAAAAAAAGACGTTATCGTGAAGGTGTTACTTGGTTGTTTAGTAGTTGCGTTATTTCCGTTTACATTAACAGGTTATGGTGCAGAGCCAGCACAGGTTGTGGAAGAAGAGTATCAAGTTATTCCTGATGAAGCGATTCGTTTACGCATTTTAGCTAATAGCGATCAAGACGATGATCAAGATGTGAAGCGAAAAGTTAGAGATGCTGTGAATGCTAATATTACAGAATGGGTTCAAGATATAACAGATATCCAAGAAGCATATAGCTTGATTGATGAGCGCTTACCTGAAATTGAACAAATCGTTGAAGATGTTCTTAAAGACGAAGGGGCGGCTCCAACCTATAACGTGAAATTTGGGGAAGTCGAATTTCCTACCAAACTTTACGGGAACTACATTTATCCAGCGGGAATGTATGAGGCCATTCTAATTACACTTGGAGAAGGAAAAGGAGCTAACTGGTGGTGTGTATTGTTTCCTCCTTTATGTTTCTTAGATTTTTCAAATGGCACATCCGTTGCTCATGCTGAAGAAAACCCTGAGAGTGGACAACCTGTGGAAAACGATGAAAATCCACAGGAATCTGATGGAGAAGAAGTGAAAGTGTCTTTTTTCTTAATTGATTGGATTACATCTTTATTTTCATAAACATCCTATTAAACATAAAAAACTATCATAATCTCTCTATCAAAACATAAGCATACTAGTAAGAATGATAGGGAGGTTGAATGAATGCTTGAAGTGACTCGTGCTACAGAGTATGACCTGGAGACATTCACAACGTTTTTCGGAGAACATGCCAATCAGCTAACAGAGCAACAACAATTATATACGTATGGACACTATGTGGAAATTCATCATGAGAAAAAAGGATTCTTTGCCCTAGTGCCTGTGGATAACCATACCTACTGGCTACGGACTTTGTACTTAACGCCTGATATGAATCCAAATTTTATCTTAACCTTGTTCGAAGTGCTTCATGCTTACATTGAGGAAAATGGAATGGAGAATGTCTATGTCCATTGCCACCAGCCAGCGCTGCGCACATTATTAGAAGCTCAACAATTTACAGAAGTTGATGATGCAGCAGTTCCTCAACAACTTGAAGCTCCAGTTGATATTGGCGGTTGGTGGAAACTCTGTCAAAACGTGAAAAAATAAACAACTTATTCACAATTGTGGATAAATGTTGTGTATAACTTGTGTATCTATGTGGGTAACCCCCCTGCTTATTCACATATGAATATAAAGGAAACCTTATTTTCTAAATTTGCAATAGAAAATAGGGTTTTTCTATTGTCCGGGTACTATAAAAATGTTGGGTTGTGTATAACTTCATAAGTATAGATGCGACGTCCAGCGACCAACAAACTTCCTGCACCTCCTTACGATAAGTCAACATCGGATCGCTTGCGCTCTTCATGTTTCCTTTATCTCCTACGGACTTAGGGGGAAGTTCTGGGTTGAAGGCAATCCACATTCTTTGGGCCGCAGCATATACGTCGCTAACCGGGCTCCTTCGCTTTTGCCACGTCCAGCTCCAGCGACTAGTATGCTTCTCTCGAATGGGCTATACATATCCTTTACACATAAAAAAGCATACAGAGTCTCCTCTGTATGCTTTACCTACAAGTTGTATGATCTTGGTGATAGCTGTTTAAACTACTTTTGCTTCGTACGTTACTTCAATATTACCTTCAGTAGCTTTGGAATAAGGGCATACGTTTCGTGCTTTTTCCACAAGCTCGTCTGCTTTGGCTTGGTCAACGCCCTTCATTTCTGCTGTTAAGTGAACAGCTAGTTTAAAGCCTTCTGGATTGTCTTTCCCAATATGAACTTGGGATGTAATAGTAGATTCAATGTTCTCGCCGTTTTGGTCCGCTACTAGGTTTAGCGCTCCATCAAAGCATGCGGAGAATCCACTTGCGAAAAGTTGTTCAGGGTTTGTGCCATTGCCTCCTGAACCTCCTAATTCTTGTGGTACGGAAAGGTTAAGGTCGACTTTATTATCTGAAGTTGATACGTTCCCTTCACGACCACCTTGTGCTGTTGCTTGTGCAGTATAAAGTGCTTTCATGATTTGTAGCCTCCTTCACTGTAATTAAGCTCACATTCATTTGTTTACCCACATGTTGTGAAAAATACGCATCATTTTTTCTATGGATATGTTGAAAAGGTAAGATATGGGCGTGTTCCTATACTTGAAGTTCGGGATAGATAAGGTTCATAATGAAGTATAGATTGTGAAGAAAGGGTGCTCTACAGATGGGTACATACGAAACGAAATTTTGGAACGTAGATGAACATCATATGGATCATAGCAATGAATATATTCTAGAAGCGGCTTCTCTTCTTAAGAAGCAGGAAGTTGTCGCATTTCCTACCGAGACCGTTTATGGGCTAGGAGCAGACGCGACGAGTGAAACGGCTGTCGAACGGATTTTTGCAGCAAAAGGTCGCCCTGCTGATAATTCGCTTATTGTCCATTTAGCAAATAAAGAGCAAATCAAAGAAGTAGTAGAGGAAATTCCAGATCTTGCGCACCCGCTTATTGAGCGTTTTTTACCGGGGCCTTTGACGCTTATTTTCAAAAGTAATGGGAGTTGTGCTCGTAATGTGACAGCTGGTTTACCCACTGTAGCGGTGCGCATTCCCGATCATCCTGTTGCCAAAGCACTACTGGAGGCTTGTGGGCTTCCGTTAGCAGCACCAAGTGCCAACAGGTCAGGGCGACCAAGTCCTACATCTGCTCAACATGTGTATAAAGATTTGTATGGTCGTGTGGCAGGAATTGTGGATGGAGGTGCGACAGGCGTTGGTCTCGAATCGACTGTCCTCGATTGTACGGGGGAAGTACCGGTCATTCTTCGTCCTGGTGGTGTGACGAAGCAAGATCTTGAGGCTGTCATAGGAGATGTGGAAGTAGATTCAGCTTTGGATAATGATCAAAGTCAGCCTAAATCTCCTGGGATGAAATATACACATTATGCCCCTGAAGCCCCGCTATGGCTAATTGAAGGAAATCTTTCCTTCTTTCAACATCAAATTGATGAACAACAGCGAAATGGGAAAAGAGTGGGTGTGATAGCTAGCGAGGAGCATGCCTCCTCACTATCAGCCGATCAAGTTCAAACGTGTGGGTCCATGCAGGATCTACGCCAAGTAGCTGAACAACTGTATCACTCCTTGCGTGTATTTGATCCAGAAAAAATTGATGTGATTCTATGCGAGACTTTTCCGAAAGAAGGCATGGGTGAGGCGGTAATGAACCGTTTATCCAAAGCTGCTACACAAAAAATTAGTCAACCTTAACGAAGTGTTCCCTTCTAATTCCAGCTTGGACTGCATAGGATGAATTAGCATGTCCAAGGGGGAGTAGGAATGGGTTCGATTCCTTTAGTAGGAGAGATTATTACATTATCCTTAATGGCATTAGCCTTAGGAATGGATGCGTTCTCAGTCGGATTAGGGATGGGGATGATCCCTTTACGATTACGTAGAATAGCTATCATTGGGTTTACAGTCGGTATTTTTCATATCATTATGCCATTTTCCGGAATGGTGTTAGGCCGTTTTCTTTCCAACCAATTAGGCGCCTTCACTACTATGGGAGGCGGAGCCTTATTGATTATTTTAGGCGTGCAAATGTTCAGATCCTCCTTCACAAAGGATGATGAACCTGCTTTAACACCAATTGGATTTGGTTTACTTGTATTCGCATTAAGTGTTAGTTTGGATAGTTTCTCGGTTGGACTAAGTTTAGGGATGTTTGGCGTAAGAACAGTATTGACGTTGCTATTGTTCGGCACTGCCAGCATGCTGTTAACATGGATAGGCTTGTTATTAGGGCGTAAGGTCCAAGGGTTATTAGGTACATACAGTGAAATGCTAGGAGGAAGCATCCTTTGTGGGTTTGGTTTACAACTGATCTTTGGGTGAATACTCGTTAAAGAGCTTGGAAATGATTACATTTCCGGGCTCTTTTTTAATGTCTTTTTACACTATTATTGAATGTCTCGTGTTCCGCGCCATTGCAGTAATATTGTTTTTAGGAGTTAATTTTTGATTGTTTAACAAAACACAAATAGTGGTAGGGGTATATTGTGAGGGGTAAGGATATAAATGGAATGAGTGCAAAACAGATAGTATGGAAAGCTTGAAGAAGAAAAGGAAATGCTCGATAAGCTTGATGTAGAGCGAGGTGCTAAATCCATGGATATTGCATTTTTACTAACGATTTTTGTCATTGGACTCATTGGATCCTTCGTGTCTGGTTTAGTAGGCATTGGAGGAGCGATAGTGAATTATCCTATGTTGTTGTACATCCCACCATTACTAGGTTTTGATGGGTTTAGTGCTCATACTGCAGCAGGTGTTGTAGCAGTCCAGGTTCTTATTGCTTCGTTTGGAGGAGTTCTTGGATACCGTAAAGGGAACTATCTTCATAAACCACTCATTTTTACCATGGGCGTAGCTGTGCTTGTTGGTAGTTTAATTGGTGGTTTTGGAGCAACGTATTTATCAGAACAGACAATTAATTTTGTCTATGGAATGTTAGCACTTATTGCTGTGGTGATGATGTTTGTGCCAACTAGTGATGAAGCTACTAGCATAGAGAACATTACTTTTTCGAAGCCAATTGCAGCGGTATCAGCATTTGTGGTAGGCATCGGAGCAGGGATTGTAGGTGCAGGAGGCGCATTTTTACTTGTCCCTATTATGTTGGTCTTATTGCATATACCAACTAGGATAACCATAGCTTCATCATTGGCTATTACCTTCATCTCCTCGATTGGTGCCGTTACAGGAAAACTATTTTCTGGAGATGTTCCGCTCCTGCCAGCATTGGTAATAGCTGTAGCGAGTATCATTACCTCACAATTAGGTGCGAAAGCCGGTAAAACCGTAAATACGAAGGTATTGCAAATCATTTTAGCTGTATTAATTATAGGTACTGCGATTAAAGTATGGACAGATATTTTATTCTAATCTAGGAAATTATAAAATTGTTTGCAGTGCACAACTTAATAAGTTAAAAAGGCCACGTCCATATCCAGCGCCCAGCAAATTTCCTGCCCTTCCTTACGATAAGTCAACATCGGATCGCTACCGCTCTCCGTGTTTCCTTTATCTCATACGGATTCAGGGAAGTTCGGTTAAAATCGCTGCGTCACGCAGCAACATCGAACCAACCCACGTCCTGTGGACAGCAGTTTGTACGTCGCTAGACGGGCGTTTGCGCCTTTCTTTATTAAAAATCTTTAGATTAATGGAGGTATTAACATGGCATTACAACCGTTAACAGTTAAAGAATTAGCACAAAAGATTCTAGCAGGAGAAGAAGTGTTTATACTTGATATTCGAAAAGAAGAGGACTATAGTGATTGGGCTATCCAAGGGCGTAACGTACGTAGTTTAAATGTTCCTTATAAGCAACTGGAAAATGGCGTAGAAGACGTGAAGGAACAACTTCCAGAAGATAAGAATATCTATGTCGTTTGTGCGAAAGGCATTTCATCGCAAAAAGCCGTTACAATGCTTGAAGAAGCAGGAGTCCAAAACATCACTCACCTTGAAGGTGGAATGACAGCTTGGAGTGAGCACCTTGAACCGATGAAAATTGGTGATTTAACCAATGGTGGTGAACTCTATCAATTTATACGAATCGGTAAAGGATGTCTGTCCTATATGGTCATTGCTAATGGCGAAGCAGCGGTAGTAGATCCCGTGCGTATGATTGATACGTACAAGCAATTTGCCAGCGATAAAAATGTAGAGATTAAATATGTACTAGACACTCATCTCCACGCAGATCATATTTCAGGTGGTAAAACATTAGCGGATCAAACAAACGCAGCCTATTACTTCCCGCCGAAAGATGATGAAGGATTAACATTTGATTATAAAAAGATGGAAAATGGAGCAGAAGTCATTGTGGGAGACGCTGTTAACATCGAAGCTTTCTATTCACCAGGGCATACAAGTGGTAGTACAAGCTATATCGTCGATCAAACGTACTTGATGACAGGAGATATCTTGTTCGTTGAATCCATCGGTCGTCCTGATTTAGCTGGGAAAGCAGAAGATTGGGTCGATGATTTACGCGAAACCCTCTATGAACGATATCAAAAAGTTGAACAAGACCTCATTGTCCTTCCAGCCCATTTCGGAAAAATGGAAGAAATCAATGAAGACGGTACCGTTCATGCCAAATTAAATGAACTTTATCAAAAAAATGATCGACTAAATGTACAAGATGAACAAGAGTTCAAACATCTTGTTACAGATAATCTTCCACCACAACCAAACAGTCACGACGAAATTCGCAAAACCAATATGGGGCAAAAGAATCCTGATCAAGATGAACGCCGCGAAATGGAAGTAGGTCCAAATCGCTGCGCAGTTTAAGCGAATAGTTAAGATGATTATTGTAAGTGGAGAGCCAGGGCGTGGAGCCCTGGCTTTATTTGTATGGGAGTGGGGGGGATGGAGCGGGAGGTCGCTCCTGATTTCGAAATGCTGCCACGGACGGGGCGGTCGCTCCTATATTAGAAATCTCGCTCCTGATTTTCATGAGTTGCTCCTATTTTTCATTTCTTGCTCGGAAAGCAGGGAAAGTCGCTCCAGAGCTATTCTATCTAGGCCTCTGTCTGGGCCAAAGGCTTGACACTCGGCAGGTTTTCTTTGTGTTATAATAAGAGCTGAAGGATAATTTCGGAGGGTCTGACATGAAGAAGATACTATTTGTTTGCACAGGGAATACATGCCGTAGTCCTATGGCAGAAGCATTACTGAAGGAAAAACATCCTGAGGTTGAAGTGAAGTCCGCCGGCTTATTTGCTCATAAAGGAGCTCGTCTGTCCAAAGGATCTGAAGATGTATTAAAAGCACGTGGGATAGATGTCAATCATGCCTCTCAACCTATTTCGCCAGAGGTCATGAGGTGGGCTGATTTAACCTTAACGATGACGAAGGAGCACAAGCAGCGGCTAATAATGGAGTATCCTAATTATGAGCCTTTTATTTTTACGTTGAAAGAATACGTTATAAATAATGAAGAGGATCAATGGGAACAACTAAAGCAAGCTTACTCGACGCTGGAGGATAAAAAGGCTGTATTCCTACAAAAAAATGCGAATAAATACGAAGACCAGCAAGCTATGGAAAAAGCATTACATGATCATTTAAAAGAAGAAATCGAACTCATAAAAGAAATAGAGGCCAACCAACCCAATATCGATATTTCTGACCCCTTTGGCGGGGAGTTATCCGTCTATGAACAAACGCTATTAGAAATTGAAAAACATATTGAACTTCTTATCAAAAAGATAGACAATAAGTGAAGATAAGAATATGAAAAGCTATTGGGGGAAGTAGAAGGTGAAGAAGAGGTATCGATTTAGTCTCCGTCTTAAATTAGTGTTGTTTATCTCTATTTTGGCGGTGATTACATACTCGACAAGCGCTTTGTTTATTTATGTGCTTTATGATTGGATTCAACAACACATAGGTCTCCCTGAAATGACGTTTACGATTATTACGTTAGGATTGGGAGTGCTTTGGTCAGGCATCTTAGCTTATTTTGCAGCCGGTTTTATAACGAAGCCATTGCATCAATTAGAAACAGCTGCAGCCCTAGCAGCCGAGGGACAAATTAGTGACGAGGTGTTTGTTTCAAAATCAGATGATGAAATTCGTTCATTAGGGACGGCCTTCGAAACGATGATGGCGAATTTACGAGATATGGTACATAACATTGATCAAAATTTTGAAGAAACAAATCAGTCCGTAACAGACATTAAGCGAGCAGCAGACAAGGCATCTCAGCAAGCGCAACTGATCGGCGATACCATTCAAGAAATCTCGCAAGGAGCCGAGACCTCTTCCATCGCAATTCAAAATACGGCAGAATCAATTGATGAATCCACGCAACTTGCTACTCAAGTTCAAGAAAAGGCGCAACATTCTCATCAGTTATCCAACCATATGCTGTCGACACTAGAAGACGGGAAAAAGACGATTCATTCGTTGGTTTCTGGTATTCAAAACATATCCAAAGAACAAGAGGTATCCTTAGAAGCCGTTGAACGCTTAGAAACAAATGCTAAAAAAGTAGAAGATATTATTTCTCTTGTTGGAGATATTGCAGAACAAACGAATTTGTTAGCTTTGAATGCATCCATTGAAGCGGCGCGTGCCGGGGAACAAGGAAAAGGGTTTGCAGTGGTAGCAGAAGAAGTGAGAAAATTAGCAGATGAGAGTGCGAAAGCTGTACAAGGTATTTCAGACTTGATTACAAATATGCAGACAGACGTAACTAACGTCGTAAGTCAAATTAAAGAGCAAGTCCAATTTGCTAGAACAGAAGCGGACAAAGGGGAAGAAACCAATCAGGCGATTGCTACCATGTCCACCTCAGTGAACGAAATGGCGACATCCGTCACCGAAATTACAAGCTTAGTCGATCATCAGCTGAGCTTGCTGCAGGCCACATCTCAGCAATCGCAGGAAGTATCCGCTATTGCAGAAGAAACATCAGCAGGTACTCAACAAGTGAACGCATCTGTACAAGAACAAGCAAATGTAATCAAAGAAATTGATCGAATTTCATATGAACTCTCTGATCAAGCGCAAAAACTAAAGCAACATATCCATCGCTTTAGTATTTAAAGAATAAAGAAGAGGTGAAAAAGTCATGAAAGTGATTTTAGCGTCAGACCATGGTGGAGTAAATATTCGTAAAGAAGTAGCAGAAGTATTGGAAGAAATGAATATTTCCTATGAGGATATTGGCTGTGATTGTGAAGGTTCTGTCGATTATCCAGACTACGCTATTCCAGCTGCAGAACGTGTAGCGAGTGGCGAGTTTGATAGAGGAATTTTAATTTGCGGAACAGGTATTGGTATGTCCATTTCCGCGAACAAAGTAAAAGGCATACGTTGTGCACTCGTTCATGATGTATTTACTGCAAAAGTAACAAGAGAGCATAACGATTCCAACGTGCTAACAATGGGAGAACGTGTCATTGGCCCAGGGCTTGCGCGTGAGATTGCAAAAACATGGCTAGAAGCTGAATTTGAAGGTGGTCGCCACGCAAATCGTGTTGGCAAAATCACCGAATATGAAGCATAATAGCAGTAATGAGTAAATGGATAAAAGGAGGAGGAACATGCGCTGTAATCTTCTCCTTTTTTTATAAGTGGTTTCGATGAAACATTTTTGCAAAGGAGGATGGTCCATTTTGACTTTGGAAAATATTCAACAGCATTGTAAGGCCATCGTCGACGAGTGGATTGAGGGAAATCGTTTAGCAAAGGGAAAACTTTTTGTTATAGGATGTTCAACGAGTGAAATAGCCGGTGAACGGATTGGAACCTCAGGAAGCGAAGAAATTGCTGAGATTTTGTTCAAGGAACTATCTCGATTAAAAGAAGCAACAGGTGTTCAGTTAGCATTCCAAGGTTGTGAGCATATTAATCGCACACTTGTTGTGGAACAAGAAGTAGCCGAGCGATGCCAGCTTGAAGTGGTATCTGTTATTCCAGTTCGAAAAGCAGGCGGTTCTATGGCAGCATATGCCTACCAACACTTTGCGAATCCAGTCGTCGTGGAAGCTATTCGTGCCGACGCAGGAATCGACATAGGAGATACCTTTATTGGAATGCATTTAAAACATGTAGCCGTACCTGTTCGATTATCCCAAAAAACTCTTGGTCATGCGCATGTTACATCAGCGACGACCCGTCCAAAGTTAATCGGAGGAGAACGAGCAGTGTATGACAATAAACAAGCAAAATCCGTGACCTGTGAGTAATAGGATGCGGCAATGATTGTAAAGGGGGAGCCAAAAATGAAACACGTACAACAAGTGGATCCAGAAATGTTAGAAGCCATTAACTTAGAAAAAGGTCGCCAGCAGGATAAGATTGAACTTATTGCTTCAGAGAACTTCGTATCAGAGGCTGTTATGGAAGCACAAGGTTCTGTGCTTACCAATAAATATGCAGAAGGTTATCCAGGCCGTCGTTACTATGGTGGTTGTGAGTATGTAGATATCGCCGAAAACCTTGCACGTGATCGCGCAAAGCAATTGTTCAATGCAGATCATGCTAATGTGCAGCCACACTCAGGGGCGCAGGCGAACATGGCTGTCTACTTTACAGCTCTAGAACCAGGCGACACCGTACTAGGTATGAACCTTAGTCATGGTGGTCACTTAACACATGGTAGTGGCGTAAACTTCAGTGGTAAGCTATATAATTTCGTAGATTACGGTGTAGATGAAGAAACAGAAGTCATTGATTATGAGGTTGTACGTGAAAAAGCAAAAGAGGTGCAACCAAAAATGATCGTTGCTGGGGCAAGTGCCTATTCCCGTGTGATTGACTTTGCTAAATTCAAGGAAATTGCGGATGAAGTCGGAGCATATTTAATGGTCGACATGGCACACATCGCAGGACTTGTAGCCACAGGTGTTCACCCTAATCCAGTACCTTACGCAGACTTCGTTACCACAACAACGCATAAAACACTACGTGGTCCTCGTGGTGGTATGATTCTGTGCAAGGAGGAATACGCTAAGAAAATTGATAAAAACGTATTCCCAGGTCTACAAGGTGGACCACTAATGCATGTTATCGCGGCCAAGGGTGTAAGCTTCAAGGAAGCCCTTCAAGATGACTTTAAACAGTACAGCCAACAAATCGTGGACAACGCTAAACGTCTTGGCGAAGCCTTGCAAAAAGAGGGTGTACGTCTTGTGTCAGGTGGTACAGACAATCACTTGTTATTACTAGACCTTCGTCCTCTAAACCTAACCGGTAAAGTTGCCGAAAAAGCACTAGATGACATCGGCATCACAACAAACAAAAATACCATTCCATTTGATCCGGAAGGTCCATTTGTAACAAGTGGTCTTCGTATCGGAACAGCAGCCGTAACATCTAGAGACTTCAAAAGCGAAGAAATGGATGAAATTGCATCCATCATCGCCTTCACGCTAAACAATCATGAAGACGAAGCAAAACTAGACGAAGCAAGACAACGTGTACAAGAACTAACGAGCCAATTCCCGATGTATCAAACGGTATAATGAAGGATAGAGTGCCCCTCAGGAGTGAGGGGTACTTTTTTTATTGTCTAGGAAATTTTATGAAATCCAATTCTTGTGTATAACTAAAAAAGTGATGTGGACACGTTCAGCTCCAGCTCCCAGCAACTAGTTTGCTTCCCTACGATAAGTTAACACCGAATCTGGTGTTTCCTTTATCTCCTACTGACTAAGGGGAAGTTCAATTAAAATCGCTGCATCGTGCAGCAACATCGAACCAACCCACGTCGTGATACGTCACTAATCGGGCGCCCTGAGCTTTTGTTCTATTTTTATAAGTGAAGAATTTTGGGTCATGGATGTCTAGCTCCATACCTTAGCGAACGCCTCTATCTCAACTTTTTACAACTTCAGAAAAAAACATGAGACCTTTTAACTATTTTCGCTTGTGTTTTGTAAGATAATCCTGCATAATTAGTTGCACAATAATTGTACAAAAGTTAAACGAACTGATGAGGTGAACATATGAATTTATTAATGAGAAAGCAAAAGAAACCCCGTTTTACGGCCGATTTGCAGTATAGTCAAAATGTTGACCATATCCGTACCAACGAAGAGGATCTCGATCAACGATTGAAATATATGCATCTAACAAAAGACCAATTAACTAGATTACAAGAAGTAAAACCTGTCGTGCTTGAACTGACGGATGAACTATTGGATAACGTATTAGAACACTTGTACAAGCACCCTACACTAAAAGATATCGCTCATGCCCATACGTCAAATGATAAGTTGAAGAAGGTGTTCATTCGTTATTTTGATAGTATATTTTCTGGAGAAATTGATGAAGCGTATATGGAGCTTCGTAAGCGCATTGGTAGTACACACAATGGCGTGCAGCTTCCAATTGCTTGGTTTTTAGCAACGTATTCTGCACTTAGTTCTTTACTTATCCCTAAAGTAGTTGAACTGTACCAGGACGAGCCAGCTAAACTTAGTGACACCTTGGTAGCTGTGCAAAACATCCTAAATTTAGATGCTCAATTAGTGGTGGATTATTACCTTCAAGTTCGAATCAATGAAATCGAACAAGCGAACCATAAGAACGAGCTTTTACGACAAGAGTTAGTAACCATTAGTCAAGAAGTTGCAGCATCGGTTCAACAAACGGATGCATCGATGGACGAAACGTCACAGAAGGCGGACAATATTCTTGCCGAAACGGAAAAAACACAAAAAAGCAGCAAGAATCTTATCATGCTTACGGATCAAAACGATAAGAAAGTGCAGGAAATGATTGATTCCTTCCAGGAAGTACTCGATGAATTTAATAACAGTATGCAAACAATGGAAAAGTTGGAAGAAATATCTAAAGAAATTACATCTATCACAAAAAATATTGAGGACATCTCTGATCAGACAAACTTGTTAGCCTTGAATGCCTCTATAGAAGCGGCTCGAGCAGGGGAAAGCGGAAAAGGGTTTGCAGTTGTAGCCGAGGAGGTTCGTAAATTAGCAGAGAACTCAAAACAAATGAGCAATCAGATTAAAAATAAAACCGTTGAGAGCAACACAAACATCGAAGAACTACTTTCATCCATGCAAAATATGAATCAATCCACAGCGCGTTCTCAAAGCGATATGAAACAAGTGACAAACGGACTTACGACAGTTCGTATGGAGATGGATCAATACATTGATATGTTTGGACGCAATAAACAAGACTTAGACACCATTGTGGATGCGATCCGTGACATTAATAGTACAACCGATAGCCTCTCCGCCTTATCACAAACCCTACTTACTAAAGCAGACCAGTAAGCGATATTCAACATAAGTTAAATATGAACCAGTCCACTATACATCCACGAAGCCAACCGCCGCATCCTACTACATAAATTGTAGAGGAAGATGGCGGTTTATTTTTTGGGGATGAAGGTGCTGGAGCTCGGTGCTTCTGAGTGATTTTCAGCAAATAGGAGCGAAATCCTCGAAATAGGGGTGAGAATTAAAATATAGGAGCGACCGCCTGCCCCGCGCATCCATCATGCAGCAATGAGGCATGCCAAATCGTTGCGATGAAGAGGGAGGCTCTGGAGCGACATTCCCTGCTTTCGGAGCGAGAAACGAAAAAATAGGAGCGACATTTCGAGAATTGGAGCAACTTTTCAAATATAAGAGCGACAGCCCCAACCACAGTGTGTGCATCAGACAGTAAGGAATTTAATCAGATACTCGATGAAGGTTCCGTTTCAGGGTATACTGAAGAAAGAGATTAAAGGACCATCCTTGAAACATAGGCAATTATTCAGTACAATTTCAAGGATGCAAACTATTCATAAAGGAGAGATTGGCTCATGGGTAAGGTACACGTTTTAGATCACCCTCTCATTCAACACAAATTAACTTACATACGAAAGACAGAAACAGGTACAAAAGACTTTCGTGAGTTAGTAGATGAAGTTGCGACGCTAATGGCTTTTGAAATCACTCGTGATTTGCCACTAGAAGAAGTGCAAATTCAGACACCTGTATCAGAAGCAACTGCTAAAGTACTTGCTGGTAAGAAACTAGGGATCGTTCCAATTTTACGTGCAGGACTAGGTATGGTAGATGGCATGTTAAATTTAATTCCTGCTGCAAAAGTAGGGCATGTTGGATTATATCGTGACCCTGAAACATTGAAGCCAGTTGAATATTATGTGAAGCTTCCAAGTGACATTGAAGAACGTGAACTGATTGTAATCGATCCGATGCTCGCAACAGGAGGATCTGCGAACGAAGCAATCGAATCCTTGAAAAAGCGCGGCGCAAAGCAAATCCGTTTGATGTGTCTAGTAGCTGCTCCTGAAGGGGTAGAAGAAGTTCATCAAGAACATCCAGATGTAGATATTTATCTTGCAGCACTTGATGAGAAGCTAAACGAAAAAGGGTACATCGTCCCAGGTCTTGGTGACGCAGGCGACCGCCTATTTGGAACAAAATAACGTCGAATTTGGAGTGAATGACATGAGCCAGCCCATTAAGGTGATGACGATTTTTGGGACAAGGCCGGAAGCGATAAAAATGGCTCCACTTGTACTTGAACTCAAAAAACGTTCAGACCAATTCGAACCAATTGTTACGGTAACTGCTCAGCACCGTGAAATGCTAGACCAGGTGCTTTCGATTTTTGGGGTAGAGCCGGACTACGATTTAAATATTATGAAAGCCCGTCAAACCTTAGCTCAGATTACAACGAGAGCTATGGAAGGATTAGACGAGGTAATGAAAGAAACGAAGCCGGACATGGTGTTAGTCCATGGAGATACGACAACTACGTTTGCGGCAAGTCTTGCAGCATTCTACAATCAGATTCCGGTAGGACACGTCGAAGCAGGCTTACGTACGTGGGATAAGTATTCTCCATTCCCTGAAGAAATGAATCGACAGCTAACAGGCGTAATGGCAGATTTACACTTCACACCAACGAACCAGTCAAAACAGAATTTGCTGGATGAAAATAAACCTGAAGACCGTATTTTTGTAACAGGAAACACAGCTATTGATGCCCTGAAGACTACGGTGAAAGATGATTATACTCATGACATTTTGAAAAAAGCAGAGGACAAGCGCCTCGTCTTGGTTACAGCCCACCGTCGTGAAAACCTTGGTGATAAAATGCGCCAAATGTTTAGTGCCATCAAGCGTTTAGTTGATACGCATGAGGATGTAGAAGTGGTGTATCCGGTACACTTGAATCCTGTTGTCCAGGAAACAGCAAACGAAATTTTAGGTAATGATGATCGCATTCATCTCATCCAACCACTGGATGTCATCGACTTCCACAACTTTGCGTCACGATCGCATTTAATCCTTACTGACAGCGGTGGTGTTCAAGAAGAAGCACCATCCCTTGGCGTACCTGTACTCGTATTACGAGATACCACCGAACGTCCAGAAGGCATTAAAGCCGGCACCCTGAAGCTAGCTGGAACGGACGAAGACAATATCTTCTCCATGGCAAACGAGATTCTTTCAAACGACGAAGCCTTTGAAAGCATGTCCAAAGCCTCCAACCCATACGGAGACGGAGAAGCCTCCAGCCGTATTTGTGAAGCAATCCGTTATTTTTACAACCATATAGAAGAACGACCATCACCATTCACAACAAAAGACGACTAAACTTTAAAGCAGAAGCGCCCTATTAGCGACGTATAGACTGTCCGACTCCGTATGAGATAAAGGAAACACGAAGAGCAAAGCTAATCGATGTTGACTTATCGTAAGGAGGATAAGGAAGTCTACTAGTCGCTGGCCGCAGTAGCGCTTCAGATGAAAAGCAGGGACTCGAATCCCTGCTTTTTTTTGTGCAACTCTTGGAGTTGGTATTTACCTTATGCTCTCTCCGGATAGCGAAATGCTCTCTTCCCAATCAGTTATGCTCTCTCTGGATAGCGATATGATCTCTTCCCAATCGCATATGCTCTCTCGTCATCCTAATCCATTACCTAATCCTTGTTTTAACCAGATTATCTCGACTCAAATCATATAGCCTTCTCGAAAAAAACGCATCGCAAATCCATTCCTCATGTATGAAAATGCTCATCTCATCAAACGATATAGGAAAAGAAGGGCGGCATGAGTATGTGGATTCGGATTATGATTATTTGCATGTGTTTAGTAGCTGTGCTGCCTTTGAGTACGTATGCAATAGGGGAAGAAAAGTCCATCATTATTGAAGTAGAAGATGATGTGAGAAAGTGGGAGCAACATATTAAAACCTACTATCCCCGTCTAGAGGTCGTTCATATATACGACAAATTGCTGCAGGGGATTGCGCTTAAAGGGGAGGTACGGGATTTAGAACGATTAGAGAAAGCGGAATTTATAAAAAATCATTTTCCTGTTCAATCCTATGAAGTTCACATCGATGAAAGTGTTCCTTTTATCCTTGAGGAGGACCAGCGAATTGGGGAAGTTTCTTATACTGGTGAAGGGGTGAAGGTAGGGGTCATTGATACTGGTATCGATTATGAACATCCTGATTTAAAAGTGAATTATCGCGGCGGGTATGATGTTGTAGATTTGGATGAAGATCCTATGGAGACAACTCAAGAGCAAGGAGAGCCAACGGTACATGGTACGCATGTAGCGGGTATTATTGGGGCTAATGGCAAGATAAAAGGAATTGCTCCTGATGCTGAATTATATGGTTATCGTGCGCTAGGACCTGGTGGTACGGGTACATCCGTCCACGTGATTGCTGCAATCGAGCAGGCAGTTGAAGACGGGATGGATATCATCAATCTATCACTTGGTAATACCGTAAACGGTCCAGATTGGCCTACAAGCTTGGCAGTGAATAAAGCAGTCGAGATGGGAGTGGCAATGGTCATATCTGGAGGTAACTCAGGACCAGAACATTGGACTGTTGGATCACCTGCAACCGCAACAAATGCTATTGCTGTGGGAGCCTCTACGCCACCGCTAAAACTTCCATACCTATATGACACTCTGAAAAGAAAAGCAATTCAACTGACGCCAATGGTTGGGTCTGTCCCTTGGGATCTTACGAAAAAATATGAAATGGTAGATGGCGGTCTCGGAAAAAAACCTCAGGCATCTATGAAACAAAAACTGGTGCTTATAGAACGTGGCGAGATTCCTTTTACCCAAAAAGCAAAAATAGCCGAGCAATCAGGAGCTATTGGAGTTTTGATTTATAACAATGAAGAAGGTGCTTTTCAAGGAGGGATAGAACAAGAAATATCGATTCCAGTAACCGCATTATCTCAAGAAGATGGTAAGTGGCTAAAAAAACACATCGTTGATAAAGGTCATTGGATCGATACAAAATATGTTACACAAGTTGATACAGTAGCACCTTTTAGTTCCAAAGGTCCTGTTACGTGGAACTGGGATATTAAACCGGATATCATGGCACCAGGTGTCGCCATAAAAAGTACAGTTCCTGGCGGATACATGGAACTACAAGGAACGAGTATGGCGTCCCCGCATGTAGCCGGGGCACTTGCTTTACTAAAAGAAGCACACCCTAATTGGGGACCTGCAGAACTAAAGGCTGCCCTTCTGTCAACTGCATTGCCAGTGCAAGAAGAAGGGGAAAACGTCTCACCAATCGCTCAAGGCATGGGGCGTATGCAGCCATTAGAGGCATTAAATCCTAGCTCGTTCATATACGATGGCCGCTTAGCATTTGGTCGTGTGCTGGAACATAAAGAGAAACGAACTGTCCGAATAACGATTGAAAATAAACGAAATGAACCACAACGTTACGTTTTCACACCACCTAAGTCCATCTTAGGGCTACGGTTTCAAATACCGCTAACGTTTACCCTGCAGCCCAACGAAAAAAAATCTGTACCTATATCTGTCACCGTCAATCAGGAAAAATTAAAAGGGGATAAACAATATGTAGAGGGATGGCTTACAGTCGAGGATAACCACCGCAAATATGAACTGCCATACTTAATCCTCACAAAAGAAACAGAATTTCCAAGAGCAATGGGCCTCGAACTAACGTTAAAGCCATTTACAAAAGAAGAGTATCAATATCAAGTCTATTTACCACTCGCAGCAGATGAACTAGAAATCGACTTGTACAATCCAGATACGTTACGATATGTTCGACCACTAATCGATACAAAAAATGTAGAACGAGGCGTGCTAAAAGGAACGTTGACCAAAGAGCAAGCGGGCGAACCGGGCATCTATTTAGCTGTGTTAACCCTAAAGAGAGACGACATCACGCAAACGTTTGAGACTCCTGTCCTGATTGGAACAGAATATCCATGATAGATGGACAAATGCTGACATTTTTCCCATAAAAAAGACATCGCCAATACCTGAGCGTGGTAAATGGCGATGTCTTTATTTACAGTAAATTTGAGGCTTACATGTCTAACTCCCGCGTCCAGCGACTGGTGTATTTCCCTCGTCTCCTTATGATAAGTTAACATCGTATCACCTCGCGTTCTTCGTGTTTTCTTTATCTTCTAGGGATTCAAGGGAAGTTCGATTAAAATCGCTACATCACGTAGCCATAGAACCAACCCCCGTCCTTTGGGCAGCAGTTTGTACGTCGGTAGCAGGACGCTTGCGCTTTTGTTTTTACAATATATTAGAAAAGATTAACAACAGAAATGTCCAAAAAAGCTTTGATTTGTTTATGGGTTTTGTGTACAATTTTAAATGAGTTTGAGTTTGTGAAAAGGTGAATTTGTGGAAACTCTGTCTAGCATTACTGGTAATCTAGTAATCATTTTTGCAAGCTCTTTGTAGAAAATTTCATTTTTTTTACATTGGTTACTTTTCCTCACATCTGCATTGACAATAGAATACCCCTATTGTATGCTAATTTAGTGTGGAATGATAAGGTTTTCATAATTCGACATTTTTTCAGAAATCTATGAAAACTCGATTGGAGCGGTTTTCGTGGCAGCTGATCAAAATCCTTTTAAAGCAATGGCATTAACGAGTGGCATTCTGTCACAATTAGCCGGTTGTACATTAGTAGGAATTTTTTTTGGGCGTTGGCTCGATAACCACTTTACCACATCACCACTATTTTTAATCCTAGGTTTATTTGCAGGATTAGCCGCAGGTACATACGGAACCATTCATTTGGTGCGGAAATACACAGGAGAAGATTGACATGCCAGAACAATTCCAGACCATGATGACTCGCCAAAGAAAATGGATGCTATACCTTCTCGCTTTACTAGTACTGGGATGGGGGTTTTTACCGTATCAACACATTTTCCTCGGACTGATTCTAGGAGCATTATTTAGCTTTTTCAACCTCTGGCTCATGCACCGAAAAGTTAACCACATCGGACAGGCTGCATCAGAAAATAGAACCGGACGAGCGCTTGGTTCATTTTCACGTTTTGCCGCTGGAGGTCTAGCCATTCTCATCGCACTTCGATTTAATCAACATTTCCATCTAATCGCAGTAGTAATTGGATTAATGACAACTTATGTTGTTATTATGATAGAATTTCTTTTTTCTAAACTTAGAGACTAGCTTAAGGAAGAGAGGTGAATAAGTTGGATCACGAAAATCCATATGCGTTGGATGTCTTTGGGATACCATGGTTAGACTTTAATCTATCTACTATCCTAATGGTAACCATCGCCTCAATTATTGTGTTCATCTTAGGGGTTGCATCCTCCAGAAGTTTGCAGCGAAAACCAAGAGGAATGCAAAACTTCATGGAGTGGATCATTGATTTCGTAAAAGGAATCATTGGAAGCACCATGGATTGGAGAACAGGGAAATTGTTTTTACCTTTAGGGTTAACATTACTCACCTACATTTTTATCTCCAATATGCTAGGGGTCGTCACCATGGTCGTTGTTGATCATACGCTTTGGTGGAAATCCCCAACATCAGATGCAGGGATCACCTTAACGCTAGCCACTTTGGTTGTCGTTTTATCCCACTATTATGGTATTAAACTGAAAGGTATGAATGAGTACGGGAAAGATTTCTTACGCCCGATGCCTTTCTTATTTCCGCTAAAGATTATCGAGGAATTTGCGAATACGCTTACATTAGGCCTTCGTTTGTTCGGTAACATTTACGCGGGTGAAATTCTACTAGGGTTACTTGCAAGTTTAATGGCAAGCGGAGTAGGAGGCTTCTTAGGTGGAGCTATTCCAATGCTAGCTTGGCAAGGCTTTAGTACATTTGTGGGTGCCATCCAGGCGTTCATTTTCACTATGTTAACAATGGTGTATATGTCTCACAAAGTGAGCGAAGACCATTAAAAATTAAATAAATATTAATAATCTATTTTTTTCATATCTAAGAGGAGGAATTTAATCATGGGTTTATTAGCAGCTGCAATTGCAGTAGGTTTAGCGGCACTAGGTGCTGGTATTGGTAACGGTCTTATCGTGAGTCGTACAGTTGAAGGGATTGCGCGTCAACCAGAATTACGTAGTGCACTACAAACAACAATGTTCATCGGTGTTGCACTAGTTGAGGCAGTACCAATCATTGGCGTTGTTATCGCATTTATCGTAATGGGTCAATAAGCACGCTAGAATGTAAGATGGCGAAGGTCGTCCAATAGAATCTTCGCCATTCCTTATACCTTTTAAGAAAATGTTATACAGAAACCATAGAAAAACTTCGACAGTTGCCTATCAATGGCAATATGCCGGGTTTTTCTAATGTAAAGCCTGTTACAGATAAGTGTGAAAGGAGTGTAGGCTGTGCAATCATTAGCTGGTATGCTAGTGCTCGGAGCTGGAGGCGGCGAAGGGTTACTAGTTGGAGATATGCTTTTCCAGTTGGTTATGTTTATTGTGTTACTTGTTCTTCTACGTATCTTTGCTTGGACACCATTAATGAATGTCATGAAAGAGCGTGAAGATCACATTGCGAACGAAATCGATACGGCTGAGAAAAACCGCCAGGATGCAGAGCGTATGTCTCAGGAAGCTCAAGAAGAGTTGAAAAAGACACGCCAAGAAGCGCATCAAATTATCGAGGAAGCAAGAAAGACAGCGAAAGAGCAGGAGCAAGAGATCCTAAACTCAGCACGTGCTGAAGGCGATCGTATTAAAGAATCAGCTCGTGAAGAAATCGAAGCTGAAAAAGATAAAGCAATTCAAGCACTTCAAGATCATGTTGCTAGCTTGTCCGTTCAAATTGCTAGTAAGGTAATTGAGAAGGAATTAAGTGAGCAAGATCAAGAACAACTAATCAATGAATACATGAAAGAGTTAGGGGAAGAGCGATGAGTAATGAAGTCGTAGGTAAACGCTATGCAACTGCTCTTTTTCAACTCGGACAAGAACATTCAAAGCTTGAAAAACTCGAAGAAGAACTTCGCACGATTCGCGAAGTCTTCCGTTCTAATAATCAATTAATGGATTTCCTTAAGCATCCCCGCATTGAGCAGAATAAGAAGAAACAGCTACTTCATGAAGCGTTTCAAGGGTATTCTACAGAAGTGACACACACATTAGACCTTCTAATGGATCGTCACCGTGAAGCCGTTATTCTAACAATGGTAGATGAGTTCATTAAATTGAACAACGATGCACGCGGGATTGCAGAGGCAGAAGTCTACTCTGTTCGTACATTGAGTCAAGACGAAGAACAATCTATACAAGACGTCTTTACAAAAAAGCTCAACAAAAACACCCTTCGCATTCACAACATTGTAGATCCATCCATCCTTGGCGGCTTAAAGCTGAAGATTGGAAACCGCATTTATGATGGTAGTGTGAGTGGTAAGTTAGAGCGTATGGAACGGAAATTGGTTTCTGCAAACAAATGATGATAGGGGTGAAATTGCATGAGCATCAAAGCTGAAGAGATCAGTTCGCTGATTAAGCAGCAAATTGAAAACTATGATTCTGAAATTGAAGTCAACGATGTAGGTACTGTTATCCAGGTTGGTGACGGTATTGCTCGTGCGCATGGCCTTGATAACGTCATGTCAGGTGAGCTAGTTGAATTTGCTAATGGTGTCATGGGAATGGCACAAAACCTTGAAGAAAATAACGTAGGTATTATTATTCTTGGTGAATTTACAGAGATCCGTGAAGGCGATGAAGTACGCCGTACAGGTCGTATCATGCAGGTTCCAGTAGGGGATGAACTACTAGGTCGTGTTGTAAACCCACTAGGACAACCTGTTGATGGTAGAGGACCAACTGAAACAACGAAAACACGTCCAATCGAGTCTCCTGCACCAGGAGTTATGGACCGTAAATCCGTTGATGAACCACTACAAACAGGTGTTAAAGCAATTGATGCACTTGTTCCAATTGGCCGTGGTCAGCGTGAGTTAATCATCGGTGACCGCCAAACTGGTAAAACATCCGTTGCACTAGATACAATCTTGAACCAGAAGGACCAAGATATGATCTGTATTTATGTTGCGATTGGTCAGAAGGAATCCACTGTACGTAGTACGGTTGAAACCCTTCGTAAGCATGGAGCACTAGATTACACAATCGTTGTAACAGCGAGTGCTTCCCAGCCAGCACCACTATTATACCTAGCGCCATATGCAGGTGTATCCATGGGTGAAGAGTTCATGTATAACGGTAAGCACGTACTTGTTGTGTATGATGACCTTACAAAACAAGCAGCAGCATACCGTGAACTTTCCTTATTATTACGCCGTCCTCCAGGCCGTGAAGCATTCCCTGGTGACGTATTCTACCTTCACTCTCGCCTTCTAGAGCGTGCAGCGAAGCTAAGTGATGACAAAGGTGGCGGTTCCTTAACGGCGCTTCCATTCATCGAAACGCAAGCAGGTGACATTTCTGCTTATATCCCAACAAACGTAATTTCCATTACAGACGGACAGATTTTCTTACAATCTGACTTGTTCTTCTCAGGTGTACGCCCAGCGATTAACGCAGGACAGTCCGTATCTCGTGTTGGTGGTTCCGCGCAGATCAAAGCCATGAAGAAGGTAGCAGGTACACTTCGTCTGGACCTTGCATCTTTCCGTGAGCTAGAAGCCTTCGCGCAGTTCGGTTCTGACCTTGATAAAGCGACGCAAGCGAAACTAAACCGTGGTGCCCGTACAGTTGAAGTACTAAAACAGGGACTTCATAAACCACTTGCAGTTGAGAAGCAGGTTGCGATTATCTATGCACTTGTAAATGGATATTTAGATGATATTCCAGTAGCTGATATCCAACGTTTTGAATCAGAACTTCAAGATTGGATCGGCAAAAATAAATCTGAACTTTATGACCAGATTCGCAGTACTGGTAAGCTTCCAGAAAAGGATGACTTCAATAGTGCTGTTGAAGAATTCAAGAAAACATTTGTTGTTTCTGAATAAGTACATGTAGCAAGAGGAAGCAACCTTTGCAGAAAGGGTGGTGAAACAGCGTGGCATCCCTTAGAGATATAAAATCACGGATTACATCCACTAAGAAAACGAAACAGATTACAAAAGCGATGGAAATGGTCTCTGCATCAAAGCTGAATAAAGCGGAGCAAAACGCAAAAGCGTTTAATCCGTACATGGAGAAAATTCAGGAAGTAGTGGCATCTATCGCAAACGGTGGTGTAGATGTTGATCATCCAATGTTGAAAAGTCGTCCAGTGAAGAAGACAGGATACATTGTAATCACATCTGACCGTGGTCTTGCAGGGGCATATAACAGTAGCGTACTTCGCACCGTAAACCGTCATATTCATGAGCGTCATAGCTCTAAGGATGAATATACGGTTATACCGATGGGACGTATCGGACGGGATTTCTTTGCGAAGCGCAATATGCCAATTGAATCCGAAATTACTGGGCTTGCTGACCAGCCTGACTTTGCGGATATTAAAGATATCGCAAGTGAAGCTGTTCAGCTTTACTCAGACGAAACAATTGATGAGCTTTACATTTATTACAATCACTATGTAAGTGCTATTACACAAGAAGTAAGAGGCACTAAATTGCTCCCACTAACCAATATTTCGACTGAAGCAACGCAACCAAAGAGCGCATATGAATATGAGCCAGACCAAGATACCATACTGAAGGCTCTTTTACCTCAGTATGCAGAAAGCTTGATTTATGGCGCGCTAGTTGATGGGAAAGCAAGTGAACACGCTGCTCGTATGACAGCGATGAAAGCTGCTACAGATAATGCTGATGAGTTAATTGATGACCTTACGTTGTCTTATAACCGAGCTCGTCAAGCTGCCATTACCCAAGAAATTACCGAAATTGTCGGCGGAGCTGCAGCCTTAGAATAGGTATTGGGAAGAACGTAATGAAAGTAAGTTAGGAGGGAAATCCATGAGCAAAGGACGCATTACACAGGTAATGGGACCAGTTGTTGACGTGCAATTTGAAAGTGGGCATCTCCCAGAAATCAATAACGCGTTAACTGTCCGTTACGATGCGCAAAACGAATCCGAAGTAAGCGTTGATGTCACGCTTGAAGTGGCACTACACCTAGGTGATGACGCGGTTCGTACCGTAGCAATGGCATCTACAGAAGGACTTGTTCGTGGCCTAGACGTAGTAGATACAGGTGCAGCGATTTCCGTACCAGTAGGAGAAGCAACACTAGGCCGTGTATTTAATGTATTAGGTAACAATATTGATCTTGATGAGCCATTAGGTGAAGACGTTCGCCGTGATCCAATTCACCGTTCGGCTCCAGTATTCGAAAATCTAGCAACAGAAACCGAAATTCTTGAAACAGGAATTAAGGTTGTAGACTTACTTGCTCCTTATATCAAAGGTGGTAAGATCGGTCTATTTGGTGGTGCCGGTGTTGGTAAAACGGTACTAATCCAGGAGCTAATCAACAACATCGCCCAAGAGCACGGTGGTATTTCCGTATTCGCAGGTGTAGGTGAGCGTACCCGTGAAGGTAACGACCTATACTGGGAAATGACGGATTCTGGCGTTATCAAGAAAACAGCGATGGTGTTTGGTCAGATGAACGAGCCACCAGGAGCTCGTATGCGTGTAGCACTTTCTGGTCTTACAATGGCGGAATACTTCCGTGATGAAGAAGGTCAGGACGTACTATTCTTTATCGATAACATCTTCCGTTTCACACAGGGTGGTCTTGAGGTGTCCGCACTTCTTGGACGTATGCCATCAGCCGTTGGTTATCAGCCAACACTAGCGACAGAGATGGGTCAATTACAGGAGCGTATCACATCTACTGATAAAGGTTCCGTAACCTCTATCCAGGCGATTTACGTACCTGCCGATGACTATACAGACCCTGCACCAGCAACAACATTCGCACACTTAGATGCGACAACAAACCTAGAGCGTAAACTTTCTGAGATGGGTATCTACCCAGCAGTGGATCCACTTGCATCCACATCTCGTGCTCTTGACGCAGCCGTAGTAGGGGAAGAACACTACGACGTAGCTCGTCAGGTGCAAAGTACGCTACAGCGTTACAAAGAACTACAAGATATTATTGCTATCTTAGGTATGGACGAGCTTTCTGACGAGGACAAGCAAACTGTATCCCGTGCTCGCCGTATCCAGTTCTTCTTATCTCAGAACTTCCACGTAGCTGAGCAGTTCACAGGTCAAAAAGGTTCTTACGTTCCTGTATCTGAAACTGTTAAAGGCTTCAAAGAGATTCTTGACGGTAAATATGACGATCTTCCAGAAGATGCATTCCGTCTTGTAGGTCGTATTGAAGACGTAGTTGAAAAAGCCAAAACAATGGAACAATAAGCAAATGCTAGAGTAAAAACGCCCGTTTAGCGATGTATGGATGTAATGGACCTTACTGCAAAAAGTTAACTCGATGACCGTTAGAGAAGCGATGTTGACTTGTAAAGGAGTAATCCTCTAGTCGCTGGGCGTTGATACGAAATGTGGCTCTATGTCACATCATAGCATTTACTACAGCGTCTAATTCGAATATTACTTAGACATGGGGGTTAAGCGACATTTGCTGATGCATATGTCGCTTCATTCCAGCCCAAGGGGGGTTAAACTTGAAAACACTAACTGTGAGTGTTGTCACTCCTGATGGCCCGGTTTTAGAAGATTCGTTCGAAATGGTAAGTTGTAAGTCGGAGAATGGGGAACTGGGTATCTTGCCTGGACACATCCCACTCGTGGCTCCATTAACGATAAGCGGTGTACGCCTTAAAGGTGGCGAACAATCATCGGAGCTTATTGCTGTTAGTGGTGGTTTTCTAGAAGTTCGACCTGAAAAGGTAACGATTCTAGCGGAATCAGCTGAACGTCCTTCCGATATCGACCTAGAGCGAGCTCAACGAGCAAAAGAGCGGGCAGAACGACGCCTACAAACGAAACAAGATGACATTGATTTCAAACGGGCAGAACTAGCACTCAAACGTGCACTAAACCGTTTAGACCTGAAGCAAGGTTCATAAACAAAAAGCCTTAGCACTACCGGACGCGGTAGCGCTAAGGCTTTTTTGTGTTGTTTGAATCTATTACTGGCTTTTCAGGAGAGTGAGCTGTGAAATTGGGAGCTGGAGCAGATATGCGGAGTAGGGAATGGCGGATAACAGAAAGAGAGTGACGGATAACGGGAGGAAAATAGAGAATAAAAGTAGGAAGTAAAGCATAACTAAGGCAAGAAGCAGATAACAAAAAGAATTGAGCGGGAAAGAGGGAGATACCCACGTATCTCGCCCGAGAACCTGCGCATATCCGAGCTAAACCCACGCATATCGCCCGAGAACCCACGCGAATCCTCCCAGCCCCTGCCCCCACCAAGCCCACCCAGATTTATCC